>DDWW01000003.1 GCA_002347085.1 Desulfobulbaceae bacterium UBA2276
CTGATGCCGAATTTTTCCTCTTCTTCCGGGAAAAAAGAGAGCCGCAACCGCTCGGAGAAATCATGCCCCAGCAGACTGTAGTTGTGAGGAAGGGCCATGAGCATGGCAATTTTACCCATATCATGAATAAGTCCGGCAATAAAGAGCTGGCTCGGTGAATATCCGTTTGTATGGGTAGCAATGATCTTGGCCGCCAGGGCGCAGGTCAAAGAATGATCCCAAAGGGCATCAATTTCCTGTTTATTGACGTTTCTGAGTTTCTGGAAGGAGTTAAAGACCGCCTGGGTCAGAATAATAGTACGGATCTCCTGAAAACCAAGGACCACAATGGCCTCCTCAATGGAGCAGACTTCTCTGGGTCTGCCGAAAAAGGCAGAATTAGCTAACTTGAGGATGGCAAGACACATGGCCTGATCCGGCAAGATGGCCTGCATCAATTCATGGGCCGTGCTTTCGGGGTTAGCGACAATCTCCATGACCCGGTTGACCGTGGCAGGCAAGGCGGGAAAGGAATCGATCTGCTGAAAAATGGAGGTGACAGGTGATTGAGGCATATTTTTACCGCTGATATTTGTCTGCATTTTCCGACTTCCTTAGCAAGATTGAGAAATTTTTTGTGAGATCAGCAATCGCGTATGTGAGAGTTGGTCTTCATCGAAGGCCAGGAGCTGTTGCTTGCCTATCATATCAAGGATCAGTAAGACCAATGACGGATCCCATTGCGTTCCAGCCCCCCGCAAGAGTTCGTTCAGGATCTCCGGCGGAGAGAGGCGCTGGCGATGGGGACGATCCGAGTTCATGGCGGCAAGCCCATCGGCGATGCTGAATATTCTGGAAGTCAGGGGAATTTCTTCTCCTGCTAATCCCTCGGGATAGCCAAGACCATCATAGCGTTCTCCTTGGCACAGCAACATCTTGCGCTCATTGGCAAAATAGTCAAAATACTGCGTAAGGTCTGCCAGCTTATAGGGCAGATCGTTGAGCAGTTTCCGGTCGTTGAAATTGAAGCGCTCCTTTTTGGCAAGCAACTCCCGATAGAGCAACAAGCGGAAGCAACTGTACAGGGTCAGCCCGTTGGTGAAGGTCTCGACAATGGTTGTGGGCAGCCCCAACCCCTGGCAAAGCAGGTTGATGTAGCGAGTAGCCATATTTACATGCTCGTCTTGATGGCTACCGGTGACACTCTGGGCCAGCACCTGAATAGAGGCCAGCGAGCTGTCTTTGGTTTTTTTAAGAATTCGGCGCAGAGTCTCTTGCAGAAGGGCAATGGTGTCGATTTGAGGCTCGGGTATGGTTCTCTTCTGGCCATAGGCGATGACGCGGTTCCGGCCTTCTGATTTCGCTTGATACATGGCCTGGTCAGCCATAGAGATAAACGCGTCCTGATTTTGCGGACTATTTGCCAAAACCGTGACCACACCTATGGATACGGTTATAGTGCGACTGTGGCTTTTATTGGTGAAGGGTTTGTCGACACATGCCTGGCGCAGTATCTCGGCATGTGCCAGGGCGGCGCTGAGATCAGTTGCCGGCAGAAGGACAACAAAGTCACCCCCACCGAAACGAAAGCAGAGATCACCCGGCCGAGAGTTCTGAGTAAGTCGGGCCGCAAACTCATTAATGATAAAATCGCCAAATATCTGGCCCAAGCCCCTGTTTATTTCATTGAAGCAATCAATATCAAGGAGCAGCAGACCCAGATCAATGTTCTGGGTCCTGGCCTTGTACATCTCCTGCTCCAATACCTGACTCAAGTGCCTGCGGTTGAAAAGTCCGCTCAGGCCATCACGCACCGAAAGTATCTTCAGGTAATGATTCTGTTGTTCCAGAGACTGTCGGCATTGCTGATGTTTATCATTCTCTTCCTCTAACGTGAAGTGACAGGAAAGCAATTCCTGCTGCAGGGAGTGAATGTGGAGCAAGGTCAGTATCTTGCCCAGCAGGAGTTGTTGGGTAAACGGCTGGCTGAGAGAGTCAACATATCCCCCATGCCGGCCGGGGCCGGGCGTGAACAACTGCTGCTCATGGGCGACAATGGAAAGTATGCTGGTCGCCCGGGCACGTAAAGGGAGAAGGGGGAATTCGTCGTTCAGGGGGAGGGTTTCATCTAAAATGAACAGGGCAAAGTCGTGTTTCTGACCAAGACGCAGCATCTCACCACCATCGGTGGCCAGAAAGACCTCGGCCTTGAGAGTCGATACGGTTTCCCTGAGCACTGCGCCGGTCTCAAGGCTGGTTCCGGCCAGCAGGATCTTAACAGTCATGACCGGAACTTGATCGATATTTTGGGGATGTACTCGTCGGCTGGAACATTATAATTTTTTGGGATCGAACTCGGGTTGCTTGGCAAAGGCCGTGTCCACCAACCTTTGCAGTTCATCTTTTATCTCCTTGGCCGGCGGGATAGGCGAGAGGATGGGCAGGATCTTTTCCACCGGCGCCGGAGGCTGGAGACGCATTTTCTGTTCCATAGTGCTGGCATTTTCGGTGTCAATGGGCCCTGCCATAGGGCCAGAGTTCCCTGGGCTGGCACCATCCATGCCCCGAAGAAACAGCATGATACCGCTGATATCGTTCTTCTGGTAAAAGAGATTGATCTCTTCCTTGATAGTCTCCTGGTCTCTGGCAAGATCGAGGATACGCTGTCGATATTCGGCGACATGCTCTTCCAAAAAGGCGTAAATATCAAAAAACATATTCTGAAAACGCCGTTTCCGGGTAAGGCCATGAACGGGGAACTCTGCCAACACCCGCTTGCGGATAGTCGGTGATTTGCTGATATATTGATCGTAGAAGAGGAACTCGCCCAGGCCGGTGATCCGAAAAAGATCATTGATCAGGCCGTTATCCTGCAACAAGACATAGAGCCGAACGAGATCAAATCCAATCTTATCCTCCAGCTCCA
>DDWW01000014.1 GCA_002347085.1 Desulfobulbaceae bacterium UBA2276
CCGGGTAAGGGCGGACACTGATCATGTTTACAGGAATTGTTGCCGGTAGCGGCATCCTCCGCGGGAAACGAGCTGCGGGCAGGGGCTTGGCCTTTGAGCTGGAGGCCGGATTTGATCTCGCTGATCCGCAAGAAGGGGAGTCCATTGCCATCAACGGGGTCTGCCTGACTGCGTATGGTATCGCCGGGCGTCGTTTCGTCGTTGATGTGTCCCCGGAAACCCTGACCCGGAGCACCTTGGGTGAGCTTGCCGTTGGCGCGCCGGTCAATATGGAACGGGCCTTGCGCTTGTCTGACCGGCTGGGCGGGCATATCGTCTCCGGTCATGTCGATTGCGTGGCCACAGTACGGGAGCGACGGCCTGTCGGGGCCTTTACCCTTTTTTCTTTTTCCCTGCCGGAACAGTGGGATCGCTATGTGATTGACAAGGGTTCAGTCACTATCGACGGGGTCAGCCTGACCGTGAATAGTTGCCGGGCCGGCCGTTTTGAGGTCTCGATTATTCCCCATACCTTGCAGATGACGGCCCTTGGCCGTTTGCAGATCGGCAGCCGGGTCAATATCGAGGTCGATATTCTGGGCAAATATGTGGAAAAACTGCTGGCGGCCCGGGCATCGACCGGGACGCCAGCAGTGGAATCAGGGAGGATGAGCTCGGCCTTTCTGGCCGAGAATGGTTTTTTCTGAGAGTGTATTCTGAACCTGTATTTTGATTGTGTCTCCTCGCTCATGGGTGCAGGGGCAAGAGCGGGTTTCTTTATTTTAACGTAAGGTATTTTATCATGGCCGTAAGTTCAATAGAGGAAGTAATACAAGATATCAAGGCCGGAAAGATGGTCATTCTGGTTGATGATGAAGATCGGGAGAACGAGGGCGACCTCTGTATGGCCGCCGAGGCGGTGACCCCCGAGGCCATCAATTTCATGGCCCGATATGGCCGGGGTCTGATCTGTCTGACCCTGAGCCCTGATCTGGTTGATAAGCTGCAACTGCCGATGATGGTGACGGACAATCAGTCGCCCTACGGCACCGGTTTTACCATCAGCATTGAGGCCCGGACCGGGGTGTCAACCGGTATTTCGGCGGCAGATCGGGCCCGCACCATCCAGGCGGCGGTTGCCCCTGATGTCAAGCCCTATGATATTATCAGTCCCGGCCATATCTTTCCTTTGCGGGCACGGGCGGGCGGGGTGTTGGTGCGTCTTGGTCAGACGGAAGGCTCAGTTGATCTGTCTCGCCTGGCAGGGTGTCGGACGGCCGGGGTTATCTGTGAGATCATGAACGATGACGGCACCATGTCAAGGATGCCTGATCTGGAGAAATTTGCGGCCGAACATGATCTGAAGATAGCAACGATCGCCGATCTGGTCGCCTATCGTCTGCGTAAAGATCTTCTGGTACATCGTGCGGCTGAGGCCCGGGTTCCCACCGAACATGCCGGTGAATTCAAGGCCGTGGTCTATCGCAATGATGTCGATAATCTGGAACATGTGGCCCTGGTCAAAGGGCAGATTGATCCCGAGAAAAAGGTGCTGGTGCGGGTCCATTCCGAATGCCTCACCGGTGATGTCTTTGGCTCGGCCCGTTGCGACTGCGGTGAGCAGTTGTATGCGGCCATGCGAATGATTGATCAGGAAGGGAGCGGTGTTCTCCTCTATATGCGGCAGGAGGGTCGGGGCATTGGGCTTATCAATAAATTGAAGGCCTATACCCTCCAGGACGAAGAGGGGATGGATACGGTAGAGGCCAATATCCACCTGGGGTTCAAGGCCGATCTTCGTGATTATGGCATTGGCGCCCAGATCCTCCGTGATCTCGGGGTGCGGAAGATGAGCCTGCTGACTAATAATCCCAAAAAGATTATCGGTCTTGAGGGCTATGGCATCGAGGTCGTGGATCGCTTCCCTATCGAGATGGCTGCCAGTGATGAGAACAAGAGCTATCTGCAATGCAAGCGCGATCGAATGGGACATCTGATCGAAGTGGATGATGAATAATTCCAATTTACGTTCAAGACGATACCTTCGTCGCCTGCACTGCGCGGCTCCTCGGTGTCAACGTGAATGCTTCTTGGAATAAAATGGCTAAGGTTAGGGGATTGGTTTCTTGTTAAGGGAAAATTTATCTTACCCCGATAAGCGGGATAAGTGCCTTACAGATTATTTTATTGCAAAAAAAAAAGAAAATAATCCGTAAGGCACTAAAAAAATCAAGGTGATAATGCTATGGCAAATATAATTGAGGGAAATCTGAAGGCGGATGGTAAAAAATTCGCGATTATTGTGGCGCGGTTTAATTCTTTTATCTCCGAGAAGTTGCTGGAAGGGGCTCTTGATACCCTGATCCGTTCCGGGGCCTTGGATGAAGATATTGATGTGGCCCGTGTTCCCGGCGCCTTTGAGATACCCCTTATTGCCAAGAAGATGGCTTCCTCACAGAAATATGACGCTGTGATCTGTCTGGGAGTGGTAATTCGCGGGGCCACCCCTCATTTTGATGTGGTGGTGAATGAAGTCTCCAAGGGCTCGGCTCAGGTGGGTCTGGAAACAGGGGTGCCCGTTCTTTTTGGGGTGCTGACCACCGAAACCATCGAGCAGGCCATTGAGCGTTCCGGCACCAAGGCCGGAAACAAAGGGGCTGAGGTCGCTGTTGCCGCCATTGAAATGGCAAATCTGCTGGTTAATCTGCAGTAACTCTAACTTTCTGTCATTTGCTGAAGAGAATATATGGGAATACGTCGAAAATCACGAGAAACTGCCATGCAGTTTCTTTTTCAGGAGGAGTTTTTTCCTGAAGGTGTCAAGCCTCTTCAGCTTCAAGGTGATCTGAATGCGCGCTTTGAAAGGTTTTGCGCCCTCTATCCGGTTCAGAAGCTGGCAATCCCTTATACCCTTGAATTGCTGCGGGGAACGATACAGCACCTTGAGATGATCGACACCTTGATCAGGGAGAGCGCCAGTAATTGGCGGCTTGAACGGATTGCCTTGACTGATCGCAATCTCTTGCGGATTGCGGTGTACGAGATGCAGTTCAGCGAAGACGCGCCTGATCAGGTGGTCATAAATGAGGCGGTGGAGATTGCTAAACGCTATGGGACCGAAGACTCGCCGCCCTTTATTAATGGTGTCCTTGATGCGGTGCGCGTGGTGATTCGTGGTGGCAAAGCCCTGCCGGCGGAATGCAAACCGCTTGTTGATCCGGTTGCCAAAATCTAACCCGCCCTGATCTGCCCCATGGAACAAACACCAATCAAGACCAAACCTGGATTGCGGCAGGAGGCGGTGGCTGTTTTTGGGATCTTTCTGGCCTGTTTTATCTTTCTTAGTCTGTTTTCTCTCTCCTTGTCCGCAGGTTCCAACTGGGGCGGTGAATTAGGACAGATTCTGGCCCAGTTTCTCATCGGATTTACCGGTATTGGGGCCTATCTCCTGGCCGCTCTTCTTCTCTTTATCTCCTTTCTTTTCTTCGGGCCGCGCATGGCCTTTGATCGCCTGCCCCAGATAACCGCCGGTTTAACCGGGGCGGTTATCGCGGCCTGTGGTCTTCTTTCGTCCCTGTCCCTGCAAGGTCTGGTGAGTGTTGAGGCTGGTGGATTCCTGGGGAAAACGGTTCTTGGGCTTTTGCGCTCAGTGGTGGGCGGGCCGGGGGCAGTTCTCTTTCTCGTGTTGATTTTTATTGTTTCCCTCATGCTCTCCATCCGTTTTTCTCCTTATGGACTGGCCTCTTTTTCCTGGGGGGGGCTAAAAAAGATGAGAGGGCAGCGGGAAGGGCGGATGAGTGAATGTCGACCGGCCAAGACCCCTGCCCCCATTTTTGAGCCGCGCTCGGTAAAAAAAGAAGGGGGAGTGATCGAGGTTGCGCCTCCCCCTGTCAGTGGAGTCCCGGTGGTCAAAGAATTACCCGTCACCACCGAGCGTCAAGTGGAGGATGATTTTTCCCTGCGCCCCATAACTCGGGGTCCGTGGCATCTGCCGCCTTTATCCTTGCTGGAGAAGCCTGACCTGATCATGAACAAAGTGGATCATGAAGAGTATTACAAGGTTTCAAAACAACTGGAACAAAAGCTGATCAACTTTGGTGTGTCCGGCAAGGTGGTCGGCATCTCGCCCGGGCCGGTGGTGACGACTTATGAATATGCCCCTGCCGCCGGGATCAAGATTAACAAGATTGTCTCTCTGGCCGACGATCTGGCCTTAGGGCTCAAGGCCCAGTCGGTGCGGGTGGTGGGGTCGGTGCCGGGCAAGGCTGCGCTTGGTATCGAGATCCCTAATAAAGATCGGCAAGTGGTGTATATTCGTGATCTCTTGACCACTGAAAAATACCGGTCTTCGGTTGCCAAGCTTTCTATCGCCTTGGGCCTGGATGTGGTAGGCAATCCCGTCATTGCCGATCTGGCCAAGATGCCGCATCTCCTGATCGCCGGGGCAACCGGTGCCGGTAAGAGTGTGGCTATCAACACCATTATCTCCTCGCTTTTGTACAATGCGACCCCGGATGAGGTACGCTTGCTGATGGTCGATCCCAAGCGGATCGAACTGTCGGGCTATGAAGGGATTCCGCATCTGCTGCATCCGGTGGTGGTGGAGCCAAAATTGGCCTCTCGGGCCTTACAGTGGGCGGTGCGGGAGATGGAGCGGCGATACCGGCTTCTGGAAGAGGCCAAGGTGAAAAGCTTTGATTCCTATAACGAGACTGCTGCCGAGAAGATACCCTATATCGTTATTATTGTTGATGAGTTGGCCGATCTGATGATGGTTGCCTCAAAAGATGTGGAGGCCTCCATTGCCCGTCTGGCCCAGATGGCCAGGGCCTCGGGGATGCATCTGATTTTGGCGACCCAGCGGCCCTCTGTTGATGTCTTGACGGGTCTGATCAAGGCCAATTTCCCTACTCGGATCTCCTTTAAGGTGGCATCCAAGATTGATTCGAGAACGATCATTGACAGCTCAGGGGCCGAGCATCTTTTAGGGGCTGGGGATATGCTCTATCTGGCCTCGGGTAAATCTTTGCAACGGATTCATGGGGCCTATATCTCCGAGGCGGAGACGGCGCAGATTGTTAATTTCCTGAAGGAACAAGGGAGTGCCAGTTATGACGACTCTGTAGTCGCCGAGGTTGAGGAAGAGGGCAGTGCTGTCGTGCGGGATGATGAGAATGCTGACGAGCGGTATGATGAAGCGGTTGCCATCGTTTGTGAATCCGGGCAGGCCTCTATTTCCATGGTCCAGCGTCGTTTGCGGATTGGCTATAACCGAGCAGCACGGTTGATTGAACTTATGGAAAAAGAGGGCATTGTCGGCCCCGCTGACGGTGCCAAACCACGAGAAGTCCTGGCCAGGAAATCATATTGAAACCAGAATGGGAAGCAACGATAAATTTTCTTGACAATTATTTGGCAACAAACTATAACGTAAACTCTGTAAAAATGAGTGAGCGTTCATTTTATTGCTTGCGAATATTGTTGTTTGATATTTCTTGTTATTTTAGGTAGTTGAGAGTCTGTACGCTACCCGAAGGGCTCAGGTTCAGAGGGTGGTGAAGGTTGTGATTTTAGGTGTAGTGGTTAAAGTTGGCCCAGTCTGTTCTGGGTCGCAAAAGTAAAAATAAACTGAGGAGGTAGTTTTATGCCAAGTTATGTAGATCCTTCCAAGTGCGACGGTTGTAAGGGTGGCGACAAAACAGCTTGTATGTACATTTGTCCCAACGACCTGATGGTGCTTAACAAAGAGGAAATGCGTGCCTACAACCAGGAGCCAGATGCCTGCTGGGAGTGTTATTCTTGCGTGAAGATTTGTCCACAGGGCGCAATCTTTGTTCGCGGCTATGACGACTTTGTACCTATGGGTGGTCAGGTTCATCCAATGCGTAGTGCTGCTGATATCATGTGGACCGTTAAGTTCCGTAATGGTAACATCAAGCGCTTCAAGTTCCCTGTTCGTACTACCTCTGAAGGTGCTGCCAATGCATACCTTGGAACCAAGGGTGCTAACCTGGATGACGAGTGCCTGGCCCTTGAGTCAGCTCTGCCAACCCCAAAGAAATAATTCTGGCTCGTAGCTTTGAGAAGAATTGCAAATAAACTCTTTTTATATTAGGAGATTTTAATATGGCATTACCAAATAAACCAAATGGTGAGATTGCTGCCGTGGTAAATCCAGAGATCGTCGAGCATGATGTTGACGTTCTCATCGTTGGTGGCGGTATGGCTGCCTGCGGCACTGCTTTTGAGATCATGAAGTGGGCCCCTGCTGGCATGAAGATTACCCTCGTTGATAAGGCTTCCATGGAGCGTTCCGGTGCTGTTGCCCAGGGACTTTCTGCTATCAACACCTATATCGGCGAAAACCCAATCGAAAATTACGTAAAGATGGTTCGTAATGACCTTATGGGCGTTGTTCGTGAAGACCTTATTTATGACTGTGGTCGTCACGTAGATGAGTCTGTAAAGTTGTTCGAAGAGTGGGGCCTGCCAATCTGGAAGCTCGATGCCGATGGCAACAACCTTGATGGTGCTGCCCCTGCCAAGACCCTCCGTGAGGGTGGTACCCCAGTTCGTACCGGTAAATGGCAGATCATGATCAACGGTGAGTCTTACAAGTGTATCGTTGCCGAGCCAGCCAAGACCGCTCTTGGTGCCGAGAACTGCCTTGAGCGTATCTTCATCGTGAAGATGCTGCTTGACAAGAACAAGGCCAACCAGATCGCTGGTGCCGTTGGTTTCTCTACCCGTGAAAACAAGGTTCATGTATTCCGTTGCAAGACCGCTCTGGTTGCCTGCGGTGGTGCAGTAAACATTTTCCGCCCACGGTCAACTGGTGAAGGTAAGGGTCGTGCCTGGTATCCAGTATGGAATGCCGGTTCCACCTACACCATGTGTGCCCAGGTTGGCGCTACCCTGACCATGATGGAGAATCGTTTCACCCCAGCCCGTTTCAAAGATGGATACGGTCCGGTTGGTGCATGGTTCCTCCTGTTCAAGGCCAAAGTACAGAACGGTCTTGGTGAGTTCTATGCCAACAGCCCAGCAGTAAAAGACGAGCTTGAGAAGTTCATGCCTTATGGCGCCTCTGCCGTTACTCCTACCTGTCTGCGTAACCACTTGATGCTCAATGAGCTGAAGGCCGGACGTGGACCAATCTACATGGCTACCGATGTTGCCCTGAACGCCTTCCTGGATGCGAAAAAAGCAGCTGGTATGGATGAGAAGGGAGTGAAGAAGTATTGGAAACACCTTGAGTCTGAGGCTTGGGAAGATTTCCTCGATATGTCTGTTGGTCAGGCTGGTCTGTGGGCCGGTGCTAACATCGAGCCAGAGAAGGTCGGTTCCGAGATTATGCCAACTGAACCCTACATGCTCGGATCTCACTCCGGTTGTTGTGGTATCTGGACCTCTGGTCCAGAGGAAGATTGGGTTCCTAATGTTGCCAACCCCTCTCGTTCGCACAAGTACAAGTGGGGCTATAACCGTATGACCACCGTTGACGGACTCTTCACCGCTGGTGATGGCGTTGGCGCATCCGGTCATAAGTTCTCCTCCGGTGCCCATGCCGAGGGTCGTATCGTTGCCAAGCAGATGGTTAAATTCTGCCGTGACAATGCATCATTCAAGCCAGAGCTGAAACAAACCGCTCAGGAGCTTGCTGATGAGATTTACGCACCAGTTAAACGTTATCATGAGTTTGTAGGTGCCTCTACCTCTTCAAACGTTAATCCTAACTTCTGCAAACCAGCCGGTATCATGATGCGTTTGATGAAGGCTACCGATGAGTATGGTGGTGGTGTTGCAACCTACTACATGACCTCCGGTAAACTTCTGAACATCTGTCTTGATCTCCTGAGGATGTTGCGTGAAGATGCTGCGAAGATGGCAGCCGGTGATCTCCATGAGCTCCTTCGGGCTTGGGAGAACTATCATCGTATCTGGTGTGTAGAGACCCATATCCGTCATATCGAGTTCCGTAAAGAGTCTCGTTACCCAGGATTCTATTACCGCTCAGATTTCCCAACCTGTGATGACGAAAACTGGAAGTGCTTCGTCAACTCCACCTTCAATCCTGAGACTCAGGAGTGGCTGTGTGAGAAGGTTGAGTGTATCAACATCGTTGCGACCGATCCTTGGATCTAAGATCTTAGTCTCAGGTTTCATGATGGAATAAAAAAATCTCCAGGAGTCTTCGGATTCCTGGAGATTTTTTCTATGTATTCTCTGTGTTTTATATATTGTGGTTGATTCGGGCCAAAGGTTGTTATCTTCCCCTTTGATCGGGATGAACTACAAGAAAAGGAGAAGGTCGTTATGGCCTTTTTTCTTGTAGTTGTTGTCTGATGGTGTTGTTGTGAAATATTAGAGGAAAAGAGTAGTATAGATATATTTTGGCTGGTTAGGAATTGATGTCTTTGATGCTTTTGTTCACCGCTCGGTGAGCGGTGGCACAAAGGTCTTCAAGGTAAATATTAAGAGTACTCATGGAGGAATGGTATGACTGACGAGCAAGGCACCTCGGGTGCAATTTTGGTCGTAGGCGGTGGTATCAGTGGGCTGACATCGGCCCTTGAAGCCGCTGAAGTCGGAAATGATGTGTTTCTGGTGGAAAAAAACGCCTATTTTGGTGGTCGGGTAGCACAGTTGAATCAATATTTTCCCAAGCTGTGTCCACCAAGTTGTGGTTTGGAGATCAACTTCAAACGGGTGAAGGATAATCGTCGAATTCGCTCCTACTCCATGACTACGGTCAAGGCGGTGAGTGGTACCCCGGGAAATTATGAAGTGACTCTGGAAACCGCACCCCGCTATGTCAATGCGAATTGTACGGCCTGTGGTGATTGCGCTATTGCTTGTCCTGATGAGATTGATAACGAATTCAACCTCGGGATGAATAAAAGCAAGGCCGCCTATCTTCCCCATGAGATGGCCTTTCCTCGTCGCTATGTAATCAACAAGGCTGGTCTGTCAGCGGCTGGAGCAGCAGCCGTGAAAGCAGCATGCAAGTATAATGCTGTTGATCTGGAAATGCAGCCAGAGACCAAGACCATCAAAGTAGCAGCGATTATCTGGGCTACCGGTTGGACTCCTTACGAGCCAACCAAGATGGATAATCTCAAGTTCGGCCAATCCAATGCCATTGTCACCAATATGATGATTGAGCGGATGGCAGCCCCTGGTGGTCCTACCGATGGCGCCATTGTTCGTCCTGGAGACGGCAAACAGCCTGAGTCTTTTGCCTTTGTGCAGTGTGCTGGATCACGGGATGAGAACCATCTTGAATTCTGTTCCTATATCTGCTGTATGGCTACCTTCAAGCAGATGACCTATATCCGTGAGCGTTACCCTGAGGCCAAGATCTATGTTTTCTATATTGATCTCCGTACCCCTGGTAAGTATGAGAAATTCCGCGAGAAGTTGATGGCCGATAAAAACTCGACCTTCATCAAGGGGAAGGTCGCTGAGATTATTCCCGAGGCTGATGGGGGAGTTACCGTTGTCGCTGAGAATGCGGTGACCGGTGAAAAAATCAAGCAGAAAGTTGACATGGCCGTTCTGGCCACCGGGATGCAGCCATCCTTGGCCGTACAGGGTGCGCCAGTTGCCTTGAACATGGACAAGAGTGGTTTTATTATCTCTGATCCCGACAAGGGAATGATTGCAGCCGGTTGTGCCCGTAAGGCCGCTGATGTTGTCACCACTAACCAGTCATCTACTGCTGCTGCCTTAAAGGCAATTCAGGTTTCCAGGAGGTCGTAATCAATGGATAAAAAGTATTGTGCCTATATATGTACAGGTTGCGGCATCGGTGAGGCCCTTGATCTTGAAGGGCTGACCAAGGTTGTAGCGAGTGAAATGGCTATGGATTGCAAGGATCATTCCTGCCTGTGTGGCGCGGATGGCCGGGCATTCATTGAAAAGGATATGAGCGAGAACGGGGTCAACACCATAGTTGTGTGTGCCTGTTCGCCTCGGGTCATGCAGAATGAGTTTAATTTCGGCGATGACAAGATCACTGTTCGGGCCAATCTGCGTGAGCAGGTGATTTGGTCGGCCGGGGTTGCTGATGAGGGAAAAGAGGACGCCCACAAGGAATGGTTGAACGAAACTGCCAGCGACTATGTGCGCATGGCCTGTACCCGTGCCAAGAAGACTGAATTGCCTGAAGCCTACCAGTTGGAGACCCTGAACAAGGAGATCCTGGTCATGGGTGGCGGCATTGCCGGTATGACCGCCGCTCTGGAAGCATCGAAGGCGGGAAGCAAGGTTACTATTATTGAAAAGGCTGAGATGTTGGGTGGCAAGGCCCTGGGCTGGGCCAAACAATTTCCAACCAAACTTCCGTATGCCGACCTGGAACCTAATTCTATTGGGGCAATGGTTGCGGCGGTTGAGGCCGACACTAATATTACAGTCAAGACCAATACTGAGGTTGCCCGTATTGGCGGCGCACCTGGTGATTTTGGTGTTACCCTCAAGGCTGCCGGAACGAAATCCGAGTGGGATGCGCCGGCGAAGGTTGGTGTCGATGAGCAGGATCTTATCAGCAAGGGTCAGATGGATGATCCTAACGTTGGCTTGAAACCTTATGCCGAAGCTAATCCCGATGCCAAGAAATTTGGGGCGGTGGTTCTCGCTACCGGCTGGGTTCCTGCTGACGTTTCTGAGTATACCCACCTTGGCTACGGTACCAATGATAAAGTGGTGACCAACGCCCAGTTTGAGAAGATGGCCAAGGATGGCAAGCTTGGCGGTATTAAATCTGTAGCCTTTGTCATGAGCCCTGGTGGCGAAGAAAACGATCAGGATTTCCCTTATTGTAATTCTGTAACCTCCATGGTGGCCCTTAAACAGGCCAAGTATGTCCGTGAGAATAATGCTGATGCCAAGGCCTATATCCTTTATCAGCACATGCGGACTCCTGGTCATATGGAGCTCTTCTATAAGGGGATTCAACAGGATGATGGTATCTTCATGACCAAGGCGGCGGTTACCGGTGTTGTTGCTTCCGGCAATGGCTGTACGGTTACTGCCAAAGATACCCTTCTTGGTGAGGACCTGAATCTTGATGTTGATCTGGTTGTACTGGCGGCTGGTATGGTGCCCACGACCAAGTATGAAAACTCCATCAATCTCGCCTATCGTCAGGGCCCAGCCTTCCTTGATCTTGATCTTTTTGATGGCTATGCCGACTCGCATTTCATCTGCTTTCCGTATGAAACCCGTCGTACCGGTGTTTATACTTGTGGCGGGGTGCGTAAGGCCATGAACATGGAAGAGACCATCGATGATGCCACCGGTGCCGCCTTGAAGGCTATTCAGTGTGTCGAGTCAGCTGATCGTGGGGTATCAGTCCATCCTCGTTCCGGTGACAAGACCTATCCTGAATTCTTTATGCAGCGTTGTACCCAGTGTAAGCGTTGCACGGAGGAGTGTCCGTTTGGAGCCCTTGATGATGATGCCAAGGGTACGCCACTGCCGAATCCTACCCGCTGCCGTCGTTGCGGAACGTGTATGGGTGCTTGCCCTGAGCGTATTATCGGTTTCAAGGATTATAATATTGACCTGATTGGTGCAATGGTCAAGGCTATTGAAGTCCCTGAGGAGGATGAAGATAAGTTGCGTATTGTTATCTTCGCCTGTGAGAATGATGCGTATCCTGCTTTGGATATGGCCGGTATGCGACATAACAAGATAAGCCACATGATCCGTGTTGTGCCGGTTCGCTGTCTGGGCTCGGTCAATATGGCCTGGGTACGTGACTTGCTTTCTGCTGGAATGGATGGCGCCATGCTTCTTGGGTGTAAATATGGCGACGATTATCAGTGCCATTTTGTCAAAGGTTCTGAGATCGCTTCCAAACGCATGGAAAACATCGGTGATTCTCTTTCTACCTTAGGACTTGAGCCCGAGCGGGTACGGTCGGAGCAGGTAGCCATTACCGAGTACGACAAAATCCCTCAGCTTCTCAATGACTTTGTCGATGAGATTGTTGAACTTGGTCCTAACCCATTCAAGGGCTTCTAACCCTGTTTATGTGAAACACTGATGTTCACACTCTTGCAAAAGAAGGTGAACATCAGTACCATGATTCTTTTGATTGAATAGAGCTTGCGCTTTATATCAGGCGTAACCAAAAGATTTGATAATTGAACAGGAGGAGAAGAAGAATGAATGTTCAACCGGATTTAGAATTTATTAAATATCTTAAAACTGCCGGTGGCGATACCCTGAAGAAGTGTTATCAGTGTGCCACCTGCTCCGTTGTTTGTCCACTTTCTACGGATACAAAACCCTTTCCCCGGAAAGAGATGATCTGGGCTCAGTGGGGGCTCAAGGATAAGCTGGTTGCCGATCCTGATGTGTTTCTCTGTCATCAGTGTGGAGATTGTACGGCCTATTGTCCTCGGGGTGCAAAACCAGGTGATGTTCTTGGTGCGATTCGGGCCTATGCCTATACCTTTTATGGTTGGCCGTCCGGGCTTGCCAAGCTTGCCTCCAGTGCTAAAGGATTGCCTATGTTAATAGCGATTCCAACTGTGATCATGCTGGTTTTATGGATAGTCTCCGGCGGGATGGTTATTCCGTCAGCGGCTGATTTTTCCACCTATGGTTATCAACGGTTTTTTGGTCACTGGGATTTCCATTGGTTGTCCAAGAATGTTTTTGTTATTGATGTGGTCATGCTGTCAGCGGCTGGTTTGGCTGTTGTTGCTGCCTACATAGGCGTTACCAGTATGTGGAAGGGGATGAAAGAAAACGCAGGCATTAAGAGCGCCTTCAGGCCAACGCTGGTTCAGTTTGTCACTGAATTCCTTTGGCCATCGGTCTTAGAGATTGTCCAACATACTCGCTTCAAGGAGTGTAAGGCCAACCTTGATCGGGTGCAGGGCCATTTGCCCCTGATGCTCTCTTTTATCGGTCTCTTCATTGTTACCGCCTGGTCGGCGACCGCTAATGATGTGTTGGCCCTCATTCCTGGCCTGAAGTTTCTGCATGGCCCGATGTCAGTCTGGAACCCTGTGAAAATACTGGCCAATGTCTCGGCTGTGGCCATGATTGTAGGGATTGGAATTCTTTGGAGTAATCGTTCTCGCAAAGAGGCAGAAGCCGGAGTGACTCCTACCTTCTATGACTGGTTTTTGATCTGGGAAATTATGGCTGTTGGTGTTACCGGGCTCCTGGCTGAAATTGCGCGTTGGGCCGGACTTGCCGCACCTGGTTATATTATTTATTTTATCCATCTGGTAGCTGTGATGATGCTTTTTATGTATATGCCTTATACGAAATTTGCCCATCTGGTTTATCGGACTTTTGCCATGGCCTTTGAGAGATATAGAGAAAGTTCCTTTGGTAAATCGCTGTAAAGAATAATATCATTTTTAGCGCCAGAAATGGCATAAAGAGCCGTAATAAAACAGTTTGAAAGAGTATGGCTGATTTCATTACGGCTCTTGCAAAACCTCTTTATATGTAAAAGGTAGTAAGAGGTGGTGTTTGTTTATTTGAAGGCTGTGCCCCTTTTTGGGTACGGCCTTTTTTTTTAAGTATGTTTTGATGGTAAACCAAAATGTTTTTTTATTGGAGCATGGTCAAGAAAAATATAAAAAAATATTGCTTTACTTGTTCATAGTAGGTATATTTGCTTTTTTTGCATGCTGGCGTAGCTCAACTGGCAGAGCAGCTGATTTGTAATCAGCAGGTTGCGGGTTCGAGTCCCATCGCCAGCTCCAATAATAAAGTCCCGCTGTGTATATTGTGACAGGCTTGTCATAAAGTGGCAGTGAAAAATATAGTATATGTGAAATACGTTGTAACAAGTTGTGAGTGGAGGGGTTCCCGAGTGGCTAAAGGGAACAGACTGTAAATCTGTCGGCAGCGCCTTCGGAGGTTCGAATCCTCCCCCCTCCACCATTTTTTTTGTTCTACATTTTATGTGCCAAGCGGGAATAGCTCAATTGGTAGAGCATCAGCCTTCCAAGCTGAGGGTTGCGAGTTCGAGTCTCGTTTCCCGCTCCAATGTAAGTGTTTTTTCGTTTGTACAGATAGGGCCCACATAGCTCAGTTGGTAGAGCGCATCCTTGGTAAGGATGAGGTCACCAGTTCGACTCTGGTTGTGGGCTCCAAATGTTTATTATTGTTGCTATTTTAACCAGTTTAAGGTCAGGGAGACGACGGCTATGGCAAAAGAAAAGTTTGATAG
>DDWW01000036.1 GCA_002347085.1 Desulfobulbaceae bacterium UBA2276
GATCTTTGCCTATGAACTCTTGTTCCGAACCGGGATGTCCAACGCCTTTCCCGGGGTTGACGGCGATGAGGCAACCTCAAGCCTGCTCTCGTCTTCGTTCTTTACGGTGGGGATTGAGCAGATAGCAAGTGGCCACAAGGCCTTTATCAATTTTACCGAAGATATGCTGGTCAGCGGTATTCCCGCTATGTTTCCGCCTGATTGTGTGGTGGTGGAGGTCCTTGAAGATGTGCGGCCTACGGACGAGGTTGTTGCCGCCTGCCGTGACTTGGCCGCCAAGGGATACATCCTGGCCCTGGATGATTTCGTCTATGCTGAAGACCTCACCCCGTTGATTGAACTGGCCCAGATCATCAAGGTCGATTTTCGCCTCACTCCCCTTGATGAGATCAAGGGGATGGTGGCAACCCTCAAGAAATATCCCTGTAAATTACTGGCCGAAAAGATTGAGACCTATGAGGAGTTTACCCTGGCCGGCAGCATGGGTTTCGTTTATTTTCAAGGGTACTTTTTTTCCAAACCCGAGGTCTTGAAAAATAAGGATATTCCGACCTCGCAATTGGCCCTGTTGCAGTTGATTGTCGAGGTGAATCGGGCCGAATTTGAGGTGTCTGATATCGAAAAACTGGTGAATCAGGATATTTCCATCTCCTTTAAGTTGCTGAAATATCTGAACTCCGCCTATTATTCTCGTGCGCAACCCGTCACCTCTATCCGCCAGGCCATTGCCTTTCTGGGAGAGCGGGGGACGCGGCTCTTTGTGTCGTTGATCGCCACCAGTAAACTCTCGGAACAAAAGCCGGATGAACTGATCCGCACCTCCTGTATTCGGGCCCGTTTTCTGGAGCATGTCAGCAGGGAAAAAAATCTTGATTCCGGTGATTTCTTCATGTTGGGCCTTTTCTCTCTCCTTGATGCCATGCTGGATGCCTCCATGGAGACCCTGATGCAGCAGATCCCTATATCGCCTGCGATAACCGAGGCCTTGGCGCATAAAACCGGGGAACTTTTTCCTTATCTCCAGCTTATTCACCTTTATGAGAGTGGAGAGTGGGATGCATTAGATGTGGCGATGGGGCAATTGAATCTTGATGAGCATAAAATCATGGATTTTTATCTGGATGCAGTGCATTGGGCTGATAATCTTGTCTGATTCCAATTTGCATTCAAGCCGGCACCTTCGTCAGCTGCACTGCGCGGCTCCTCACCGTACTGCTTTGTCGCTGCTCGTTTGCCTTCTCGGTGTCAACTTGAATGCTTTTTGGAATGATCAGAGAACTGCGAAGATATGGAAACTTTTGTAGCCCGACAACCGATCTTTAATCGTCATCGGCGTATATTTGCCTACGAACTCCTGTTCAGGGATGGGATATCGAATGCCTTTCCGGTCATGGATGGTGGAGTGGCCACTTCCAACCTGCTTTCGTCTTCTTTTTTTACGGTGGGGATTGACAATATCACAAACGGGCACCGTGCCTTTATCAATTTCACGGAAGACATGCTGGTCAAGGGCATTCCCGCCATGTTCCCAACCTCTGCTATAGTTGTTGAAATTCTTGAAAATGTGACTCCGGCGGCGGATGTGATTTGGGCCTGTCAGAATTTGGTCAACAAGGGATATATGCTGGCCCTGGATGATTTCGTCTATGATCAGAAGTTCGTGCCTTTGTTGGACATTGCCAGGATCGTCAAAATTGATTTTACGCTCTCCCCACTTGACCAGATTCTGGAGATGGTGGAAATTGCCAAGAAGTATCAATGTAAACTGCTGGCCGAGAAGATAGAGACCTATGAGGAATATAAACTGGCCTACGATATGGGCTTCGTCTATTTCCAGGGTTATTTTTTTTCGAGACCGGAGGTCTTGCAAAACAAGGAGATTTCGTCCTCGCAGATGGTGTACATGCAGTTGCTTCTGGAGATCAACCGTGCTGAATTCAAGGTAGATACTCTGGAAAATCTGATTAAACAGGATGTGGCGATCTCCTACAAGTTGATCAAGTATCTCAACTCGGCGTATTATTCACGCTTGCAACCGATTGCTTCCCTTCGTCAGGCCATTGCCTTTTTGGGTGAACGAGGGACGCGCCTTTTTGTCTCAGTGATTGCCACCAGTAAACTCTCGGAGACCAAACCGGATGAGCTTATTCGTATCTCCTGTATTCGGGCGCGTTTCTTGGAATTAGTGGGTTCTCAACTTCATGCAGAATCAGGGGAACTTTTTTTGCTCGGTCTGTTTTCCCTGCTCGATGCCATGCTCGATTCCAGCATGGAGTATTTGATGAAACACCTGCCGGTCGCTCCCGATATCACTCTGGCCCTGGTGCATAAGGCCGGGCCTCTTTACCCCTATCTCCACTTGATTCAGATGTATGAAATCGGCAACTGGAACGAGTTGGATACGGCCATGCAAGGGCTGAATTTAGACAGTACCAAGGTGATCGCTTCGTATCTGGATGCGGTGCGCTGGGCTGGATTTTTTATAGGCTAAGCTGTTATCCAATGATGCTTGCAAGGTATAGCTGAGTTGAGCCACAGTATTGCCTTGCATTCTTGAAAAACTCAATAACTAAAAGTCGATACCTATCGGCAACAACAGTAAATAATTATGGAAAAGAAATCTATCCGCCTTCAGGATTGTTTGAAGACCTATACCCTTGATCAAGACAAGGCCATTCGCCCTGAAGATACCGTGAGCCGTTTTAAGGAACGGCTGAACCATCTTGATGTCGAGATCCTCAAAGAAGTGAAGCGCATTGACAATGGGAGGCTGGACATCCCGGTTTTTTTCAGTGTCTGCGGAGAGGCCGTCCAGGCCTTGACCGGCACCAAAAAGCAGATGGGCAAGGGGTCAACGCCTGAACAGGCTGAGGCCTCTGCCTGTATGGAGCTGGCCGAACGGTTCTCGTTTTTTGCCTTCAAGAACAATGAGGATAATTTTATTACCGGCGATTATCAGCAGATGCGGGACGCGGGGTATCCGGTGCTGGATGCGGCGCGGCTGCTCCAGTCGGTGCATGATAGCCGCCACGATGTGGCCTTTGTTGAAAAAGTGCTCCAGGGAATCCCCATGCAGTGGACCTGGGCTACCAGCCTGACCACCGGTCTTGACATCCTGATCCCTTTTTCCTGGTTTTTCGCCATCAATGAGTTTAATGGCCCGTCCGCCGGCAATACCTATGAAGAGGCGGCCTTGCAAGGTATCTCCGAGGTGGTGGAACGCCATGTCTGCGCCCTGATCAATCATGCAAAGATCGCAACCCCGGCCATCGATCCGGCCTCGGTCAAGGATCCGGTGGCGAGAGACTTGCTTGAAAAATTTGCCGGAAATAATATTGAGCTCTATCTCAATGATTTCAGCCTGGATACCGGCATCAGCACTGTGGCGGCCCTGGCTATCGACCGAAACACCTTTCCGGAAAAGAGCGAGATCGTCTTTACCGCCGGCACTACCCCTGATCCTGAAAAGGCCCTGATTCGGGCGGTCACGGAGGTGGCGCAACTGGCTGGCGACTTTAACAGTGGGTCTAATTATGTGGCCTCGGGGCTGCCCAAGCCTCTGTCCATGGAGGAGGTGCGCTATGTGACCAATCCTGGACTCACTACGACTATCGGTCAGATGGCCTCGCTTGCCGATCATAACATCAAAACCGAGGTGGAAAACTGTGTGGCGGCGCTGGCTCGCAGCGATATGGAGGTATTCATGCTCGATGCCACCCACCCCCAGTTACAGATTCCAGCTATTTACACCATTATCCCCGGGGCCCATTTTCGCGAACGCTCCATGATCCATGATGTGGGGCTCTTTGCGGCCAAGCTTCTGGTGGAGCTGGTGGATGAGAGCGAGCAACTGGAGCAGAAACTGGCGAGGATGGAGCGGTTGATCCCGGACGCCTATTATCTGGCCTTTTATCGAGGCCGTAATCTCTATAATCACGGCCGGCCTGAGGCGGCCCTGGCGGCCTTTGACCGGGCCCTGGCTTTATTCCCTGAGCAGGAGGATCTGCCCTATATATATTCCTACAAGGGGCATTGCCTGAAAGATCTGGGGGCCTATGATGCGGCCATCGAGGCCCTGGAACAGGGCCGGGCTGAAGACGATGAACGGCCTGATCTGCATAATATGCTTGGCGTCTGCTATTATAAGAAAGATGATTATACTCAAGCTATTGTCCATTTTCATCGGGCCGTCGAGCTTAATCCGGCCTCGGCCATGGATTATGCAAATTTAGGGGTTAATTATCGCAAGATCGGCAACCGCGATCAGGCGATTCACTTTTTCACCTTGGCCCTTTCCCTTGACCCGTCCATTGACTTTGCCCAAGCGCAGCTTGCCGAGCTGATTGTGCAGGGATAAGTCATTGCGTGAAGGCTGCTCAAGTATTCAAGAGGTACAACTTAAAAAACAGGTGGGTCTATGAATACACAACAACTCATTGCTGAAGCAGTTTCTCTGCCGGTGGAAGAACGAGCCCTGGTGGTTGATTCTTTGCTCAGAAGCCTCAACCAACCAGAATCAGAAATCGATAAAAAGTGGGTGGCGATAGCTCAGCAACGCCTTGGTGAGTTGAGAACTGGAACAGTGGTGGCGGTGACTGGCGCGGAAGTGTTTGATAAGATCTGGAAGACATTCGGGAAATGAACTTTACGTTTCATCCACAGGCAGAAGCGGAGTTTAACGACGCAGTCAAATATTATGAAGAGGTTGAGCCTGGACTTGGGTATGACTTTGCGACAGAAGTCTATGCCACTATTCAGCGTTCGGTTATTTTTCCGAAGGCCTGGCCTGTTATTGACGGCGAAATCAGACGCTCGCTGGTGAACCGGTTTCCTTATGGTATCTTGTATGCTGAGGAAAATGCTGGAATAGCTATTGTTGCGGTTATGCATCTTCACCGCCATCCCAATTATTGGAAGCATCGAAAAGAATAGGCACTTTTTTAGTGAGGTTTGTTTTGGCAGTACCATCGACTTTCAAACAGATGAACCCGAAAAAGATCCTGATCCGCTCCACTAACTGGATCGGGGATGCGGTCATGACCACCCCCGCGGTCCATACCATCAGGGAAAATTTTCCAGATGCCGAGATTACCATGCTGGCCATGCCCTGGGTGGCGGATATCTTCCGTCTGAGTCCGGATGTGGACAAGATTCTGGTCTATGATAAAAAGGAGCTTTTTCCCGGCAAGATCAAAGGGGTGTTGAAGCTGGCTCTGCATCTGCGACAGTATCAGTTTGATGGCGCTATCCTCTTGCAAAACGCCTTTGAGGCCGCCTTTATCGTCTGGATGGCCGGGATTCCTTTGCGAGCAGGTTTTAATCGTGATGGTCGCGGTCTGCTCCTGACCCATGGGGTTGATCTGACCCCTGAAATACGCGCCCGGCATCAGGTGCATTATTACCAGATGCTGCTGGCCGGCCTGGGCCTTGATCTTGGGCCGGATAAATTGCGTCTGCCCCTCTCTGATGAGTTGACCGGCTGGGCCAGGGGGTATATTGAGTGCCTGCAAGGGCAGGGGCCGTTTTCCCGGCAAGACGGGAAGGCTCTGCCTGAGCCGACCGCTTCTTTTGCAAAAAATACCACCATCCCGATCATCGGATTTAATCCCGGGGCTGCTTATGGCCCGGCCAAACGCTGGCCGGCTGAGAAATTCGGGGAACTGGCCGCCCTCATTGCCCAACATCATGGGGAGAGCGGTTGTCTTATCCTGGTCTTCGGCACCAAGGACGATACCGGGGCCGCCCAGGCCATCAAGGAGTTTTCAGCCCGCACTCCGTATCATGTCGTTGATATGACGGCCAAGACCACCCTGCAACAGGTCATGGCCTTGATCCACTGCTGCCATGTCTTTGTGACCAACGACTCAGGGCTGATGCATGTGGCCGCAGGTCTTGAGACTCCCACCATTGCCATCTTCGGCTCCACCGATCATATCGCCACCGGCCCCTTTTCCGAGCAGGCCGTGGTCATTCGCAAGGCGATGGAGTGCAGCCCCTGTCTGCAAGCGGAGTGCCCCCAAAAACACCTGAAGTGCTTGGAGTCGATCAGCAGTCAGGAAATTTATGGTGAGGTGGCCAAGATACTCGCCGCCCGATGCCCAACGCAACTGCCATTCAAGAAAGGAGAATGATGACGTCTCTTCCGTTGCGTCCCGCAGTCTTTCTTGACCGGGACGGCACCATCAATGAACAGATGGGATATATCAATCATATCAGCCGGTTTCATCTTCTGCCCGGTGTCGCTGAGGCCATCAGGAGGCTGAATGAGGCCCGGATTCCGGTGATCGTGGTGACCAATCAATCAGGGTTGGCCCGTGGTTATTTTCCTGCTGAGTTGCTGACGGCCGTCCATGAAAAAATGGTGACACTCCTTGCCGAACACGGGGCGCATGTGGACGGAATCTATATCTGCCCCCATCATCCCGAGGCCAAGCGGGAAGAGTATCGCGTAAATTGTGATTGCCGAAAGCCTAAAACCGGTCTCCTGGTGCAGGCAGCAAAAGATCTGGGACTTGATCTTGTCCGTTCTTTTGTTGTTGGAGATCGTTGGTCCGATCTAAAAACGGCGGCGAATTGCGGGGCCACGCCTGTGCTTGTGTTGACCGGTTATGGCAGTGGTGACGCGCTCTATATCGGGCCAAGTCAAGAAGTGCAACCAGCTATGGTCGGGGTCGATCTGGCGGCGGCGGTGCAGTGGATATTGGAAAGAATATAACGACCCAGGTGTTTAGACTGAAGACTATAGGGCTGTTGTTACTGATTTGTCGAATATCTGGCAACGTCTTTCCTTCAGTCTTCACCCTTGAGTCTACTTACCTGAATAATTACGAAAAAATATAAATATTTATTATAAGGAAAATAGGGAGATATCTATGAAAAGAATCGGAATAATCATTGGGGCCGTCTGTGTTGTGGCGGCTGGGGCTTATTTTCTGGCTACGACGAGGCTTGCCAAGGTCACGGGGGCTGATTTTCTGCCGACCGAGATCCTGGTTACCCTTGAGCAGCGTGATCTTGGGCCGTTACTTGATGATTTCAAGGTTTCACGCCTGGGACTGGCGGTCGCAGGTATTGATTATGTGAAGATTGCCACTGATCTTGGTCGTACCCCGGAGGAGATTGATCAGGTCAGAGATGGCAAAAAGCAGCTTGAGAATTTCTTGAATAGTCCGGTCTTTCGGGAATTTTTTGGTCAGGAATTCACCATCGGTCTGTTGCCGCTTCCTGATCTTGCCCTTGATGCCCCTGAAAAGTCCGTGCGTTCCAGTCTGCTTTTTATTGCCAGGCCCCAACATAATACCGATATCCTGGAAATGATGACTACGCTCTTTGCCAAAAAAATGGAGCAGACCAGCATCCAGCATGGCAAGCACAGCCTCAAACAGTATCGTGTTGAGGAAGGCACGACCTTGACGGCGGTAATCGTCGATGGCTTTGTGATTGCGGCCTTTGATGAGCGTTTAGTGCAGGCGAGCCTGGACCGCTACGACTCCAAACAGGGGAGTCTCTCCCAGAATCAGGAGTATATTCGTCTGCGTCAGGAACTTATCGATGCAAAACTCTTTGCCTATGTCTCGATGCCGGTGCTGTCAAAACAGACCAGCCGATTGACCGAGACCCTCGACTCCGCCCAGAAAGAAGGCTTGCAGCAGGCTGTCGACCAGTGGCAAGGTTGGGAGGGCATGGCCTTCGGGGCCTGGAAAGAGAAGGGGATGGTGCGTGATAAGGGGGTTGTCCTGTTCAAGAAAGACAAACTGGCCCCCCTGGTGGCCAAGATGTGTTCCGTCAAACCGGTGGAAAATAAGACCCTGGCCATGATCCCTGCCAATATCCTTGGGTATTACTGGTCTAACACCTTGAACATGAGCGCCTTCTGGGAGATGTTTACGCAAGAGATGAAAGATGATGCGGAACAGCTTGCGGCCATGGAAAAAAGTGTAAAGTCATCTACTGGATTGGAATTACAGCAGATATTTGCGATGTTTGGCTCTGAGGCCGTCTTTTTGTTGAAAGACATTGCCGCTGAGGGATTTATCCCCTTGCCTAATGGGGCCATCTTTTTACAGCTTACCAAGGAAGATGAATTCTCCACGATGGCTCAGGCGTTGCTTGCCAAGGCCGACATCCCCATCCAGACCGAGGAGTATAAGGGGGTGAAACTGAACAGCTTGGGAATGGCGCTGCATCCCAGCCTGCAGCCGGTTTATGGGGTGCATCAGGGGTATCTGATCATGGCCGGCACCGTGGATCTGGTGAAGAAGATTATTGATAATCAGGCTGGCGGGAGCGGGAGCCTTCTGATGGGTGAGGCCGGTTTTCAGCAGATCAATCAGGGACTCAATCAAGG
>DDWW01000030.1:0-19597 GCA_002347085.1 Desulfobulbaceae bacterium UBA2276
TGCAGAGACAGTGCCTCACGACCTGTTCCATACACGACTGCCGGGGTGTTTCCAGCCATCCGCAAACGCCGCATGGCACCTTTCCCAAAATCTTTTCTTACTGAAGCCGCCATTTCCTGTTGAAGCATTTTGTCCTCCATCACCTTCCGGCTTCCCCTGCTCAAAGCAGACAAACACAGAATTTATTTATCTAAAAATACGATTACGCAGATCTTTCCAGACTATCAAACTATTACCGCTCATTATAGCTCAAGTATCATTCAGTCATACTTCGAACTATGACCGAACGACACAGTTACACAGTTACTCAATCACACAAAGAGCGAGGTGACTGAATCCTCATTATGAATACGATCAATGGCCTCAGCAAGAAGCTGGGACACCGACAATACTTTAATAATGTCGCAATTCAAGGCAGTTCCACGCAGGGGAATGGAATTAGTAACCACCAGCGATTGAATACATGATTTGTTCAGGCGTTCAATGGCCGGTCCTGATAATACCGGATGCGAGCAACAGGCATGCACTTCCTTGGCACCATGTTCCAGCAGGGTTGCCGCCCCATTACACAGGGTGCCTGCAGTGTCCACCATATCATCAAGAAGAATAGCCACCTTACCTTTCACGTCACCAATCACGTTCATGGCCTGACATTCATTGGGGCGATCCCGCCGTTTATCAATAATGGCCAGACCGGCATCAAGCCGTTTGGCAAAGGCCCGCGTCCGTTCAACACCACCAGCATCAGGTGAGACCATGACCACGTCTGTAAATCGCTCTTTAATATATTTCAACAACACCGGAGCGGCATAGAGATGATCAACCGGAATATTAAAAAATCCCTGAATCTGCCCAGCATGAAGATCCATGCACAAAACCCGACGCACCCCCACTACCGTAAGCATTTCAGCTACGACTTTGGCTGAAATCGGCACCCGAGGCGCCACCTTTCGATCCTGACGCGCATAACCATAATAAGGAATTACCGCCGTTATCCGGCGGGCCGAGGCGCGACGCAAGGCATCAACCATAAGTACCAGCTCCATCAAATTATCATTGACCGGGGTGCAGGTTGGTTGTACCACATAGACGTCATCGCCACGGACATTCTCTTTGATCTCAACAAAGGTCTCACCGTCACTGAATTTTCTCACATCCGCTTCCGACAGGGGACGATCCAGAAATCCAGCAATCTCACGAGCCATTTGCGGATGGGCATTGCCGGAAAATATCTTCAGGTCTTTGGGCATAATATTTTTTTTCACACTTAAGGTAAAAAGGGAGTTAGATGACCCGAGCTGTTTTCATGGCTGGGGTGGAAGGGATCGAACCTACGAATGCCGGGATCAAAACCCGGTGCCTTACCGCTTGGCGACACCCCATCACACAGGTTGAGTCACAAAAACTTTTACACCATTTTGCTGTTGGAATACACAAACAGCCTGCCGCACAGACGCTGACACCCTGCCGTCTTCATGAGGAAAAACCCCGAAAACAGTGGGGCCACTTCCCGACATCAAGACCGAAGAGGCTCCCAGATCAAGAAGTGCTTGTTTTAACGCCGCTATTTCAGGATATAACGCAAGCGTCACCTGTTCCAGATCATTGACTCCCACTTCCGAGACAACGCAATCCAATTTTTTTCGAGAATCACATAATTTAGAATCTTTGGCCGCCCTTGTCAATGCATATTTTTCATAAACCCAACGCGTTGATACGGAAAAACCGGGATTCACCAAAACGACACTGCAATCTGTGAGGGACGGCACCACGCTCATTTGGTCACCGATCCCTGCCGCCCGAACAGCACTGTGATCTGTCACGAAAAAGGGAACATCGGCCCCTAATGGCCGGGCCAGATCGATAAGCACGGACGTTGAAAAGCCAGCCCCCAACAACCGGTTCAGCCCGGTAAGAACGGCCCCGGCATCACTGCTGCCACCCCCAAGTCCGGCTGCAACCGGAATGCGCTTTTCCAGGACAATATCAATCCCCACCCTTTCACCGGCCCATATCCCCAGAAAGGCCTCGGCCGCCCGCCAGACGATATTGGAACTATCTTCCGGCAGCCCGGAGTCAGGACATCGCAGAACGATCCCGGGGGTATCCGTTGCTGTAAGCGTGACCAGATCGCAGAGATCCAGTTTCTGCATGACGGTATCCAGATCGTGATACCCATCAGGGCGTCGCCTGAGAATCCGCAGAGACAGATTCACCTTGGCTGGTGCCCGCAAGACAAGAGAGGTTCCAGAACTTACCAATACCAATCTTTCACCTCAATCAAGGTGCCGAGACCTCACCTTAACAGTCCCCTTACCTCTTCACAGAATTGACAAAACGCATCTTCACATCATAAAGAATACCCTTCAGCATCCCCTCCTCATCCGAGGTTAGGTTGCCCTTGGTCTTGTCCTGCAACAACATCAAGGTATCAATCCCATGCCGGGCCAGATCGTGATCAATCTGTTTCTTGCCCGTCACCGGATCACCAATCTCTCCCAGATGATAGAGCACCGAGGTATTCAGGGACATGATGAAGGCAGGAAAGGTCACATTGGGCATAACGCATTTCCCATTTTTATCGGGAACCTTTCCCTCTCCACACGGACAACATTGCTCTTTTTGTTCATCCATAGTGATAATCCGACTTCAGGTTAATGTATCAAGCCCGGCAAGGCCTTATTATTTATAGTTCACCATCTCCAGGGCAATAGCCCCGTCGATATAACTCAGGGCCTGCACTTGAGTCAGCAACTCCTTAGAGATCGGGATATTAGTATTAAGGAAGATAACATTCTGCTCACTGGCCTCTTCACGACCCACTGTCATCCGGGAGATATTGACACCGGCCTTGCCTAAAGTGGTACCAAGATCACCAATAACTCCGGGAACGTCCTTATTATAGACGAGAAGCATGGGGCCGGCAGGAAGCGCCTCCAGACGGAAGGCATTCAAACGCACCAATCGTGGCTCTTTTTTACCAAAGACAGTCCCAACCAGGACGTTTTCGCCCTCACTGGTCTTGACCTTGACGGTCAGGGTATTGGTAAAATCATCCGATTGTCCGGTGCGAGACTCGACCACCCTGATCCCTCGCTCGCGGGCAATAACCGGGGCGTTGACGTAGTTGACCGCATCCTGAAGGATGGGGGTGAACAAACCTTTGAGGAAGGCCACGGTAATGGGACTGGTGTTCATATCCGCCAGTTCGCCACTGTATTCAATACTCACATCCTGCACGCTTCCTTTGGCAATCTGCATATGCAGGGAACCAAGCATCTCGCCAAGGTTGATATAGGGACCAACCTGAGCCAACACATCACCGCTGACTGAAGGCACATTCACCGCGTTGGCAATAACCCCGGTTTTCAGGTAATCAGCCACCTGCTCGGCAATGGTCAGGGCCACGTTTTCCTGGGCCTCACTGGTAGATGCGCCAAGATGCGGGGTACAGATAAAATTATCCAAGCCCAGCATCGGGCAGTTTTCCATATTGGTTGGCTCCACCGCATAAACATCGAGGGCCGCACCCGCAATCTCGCCATCAACCAGGGCCTTGTACAGGGCCTCTTCGTCGCAGACTCCACCTCGTGCGCAATCAATAAACATGGCATCTTTCTTCATATTCTTGAAGAACTCTGTGGAAAGGACCTTGTCCGTTTCTTTGGTGAGCGGCACATGAACGGTGATATAATCAGAACGCTTGGCCAGATCTTCCAGGCTGACCAACTCCACGCCCAACTTGTCCACCAGGTCTTTGGGCATATGAGGATCATAGGCAATAACCTTCATCCGCAAGCCCTGGGCCCGGTTGGCGACGATAGCACCGATCCGGCCAATACCGAAGATCCCCAGGGTCTTACCCGTCACCTCACGACCCATGAAACTCTTTTTCTCCCATTTTCCAGCCTTCATTGAGGCGGTTGCCTGGGGGATATTTCGCGACAGTGACATCATCATGGCAATGGCATGTTCGGCAGCGGTGGTGGCATTGCCATCAGGGGCGTTCATGACCACAATCCCTTTCTGGCTGGCGGCCGGAATATCCACATTATCAAGACCAATCCCGGCACGTCCCACGACCCGCAATTTTCCAGCGGCGGCAATAATCTCAGCGGTCACCTTGGTGGCGCTGCGAATCACCAGACCATCGTAATTGCCGATAATCTTTTTCAACTCTTCCGGGGGCAGACCGGTATTGATATCAACTTCCAGACCGGCATCACGGAGAATCTGGGCTCCAGCCGGAGACAGATTGTCACTAATCAATACTTTCATTTTTACTCCTCACAAATGTCATAAGAAAATTACAAATAAATCATAAATAATTCATAAGATGAATTTATTTATGGATCAACCCTATGGAGTACCAGTAAAAAAATTACACGGACAAAATTTCACAAAAAGAGAAATACTATACAAGCTTCAACCACAGAGAACAACAAAAAATACAAATAAACAAAACGCATTTCAGGGATCAACACACCCCACAGGGAGAAAATTCACGATTCCCTTTACCCGTCCGAAAATACAAGGGGGCTAAGCCGTCGTTCAGGTAAGCGAAGACTCTGAAAATAATCCCGCTGTTGCAATGTTATTAACGGCCATTAACCACAAAACAACGGAAATGCGGCACATATTTTCCCGAGCAACACTATCCTTCGGCATCTTCCTTTTCCACCACGCTCACTTCCGACTGAAAACTGACAAACCCCTTGCGACCAAAGAGCCACACCGCAACAATACTGACCTCATACAAGACCATTAAGGGCACCGCCATCATCAACTGATTGACGATATCCGGGGTGGGAGTCAGGATAGCTGCGACAATAAAATTGATGAGAATAGCATACTTGCGATGACGGTTCAAAAAAGCGAGATTCACCACGCCAATCTTGGCCAGAAAGACCATCAGCACCGGCATCTCAAAGATGACCCCAAAGGCAATTAACAGGCGCAGGGCCAGGGAAAAATATTCGCTGACCGCCGGCAGTGACATCAAAAATTCGTTACTGTAGCCCACCAAGAAACGAAAGGCCGGCGGAAAGACGACAAAATAGCCGAAGGCCGCACCACTCAAAAAACAGAGGGAGGAAAGAAAGGAAAAGGGAAGCAGCACGCGCTTCTCATGTTTATAGAGACCTGGGGCCAGAAAACGCCAGATCTGATAGAAGATAACCGGAGAGGCCAGCAACAGGCCACAGACCACGGCGAGCTTTAGATAAAAAAAAACCCTTCCTGGTACGAGGTAAAGATCAGCGATGAGCCTTGAGGCAGGACATCCGTGAGTGGTTTGAAGAACCAGACCCCAATGGCCTCTATATAACCATAAGAGCCGGCAAAACCAGCAACAACAGCAACAAGAGAGATAACAAGACAGGAGCGCAGGTCACGCAGATGATCCGTCAGGGACTGGGCGTTGAATTGCTCCTCCGTTGCCCCGTCAAGCTGTGCAGGAGCTTCGATCTGTTCAGAGAGATTATGCTGTTCCGTCATTGCTGTTCTTGCTCTTCTTGCCTTTCAGTGCTATCATGATGCCGCTATACAGATAGCTTGACAGTACTGTTAGGGATAAAATCGTCGATAGTATTTGTCGATATTGAGGTTCCACCCACACTCTTTCTTCCTGCATTACATACCACTCACAACCTCTCTTTGCAACCCATTCAACCAAGGCCCAAGATTGCAGAAAATACCACTTTTTTTCCTTTTTTTTCCCTGCCTGATTTGCGCCTTCCTTCTTGCTCCCCTCACCGGGATTGCCTCGCCTGATACCACGTCCCCCGAGCAATTGCATCTCGCCCTTAGCGAGACAATGCGAAAAATTCAACCACCCCTTGCTGAACCTGATGTCAATCAAACAATAAAAAAACCGGCCACGATCAACGACTGGCTGAACGCCATCTACGACACCGCAAATTTGCAGCCCATCTGGGTAACCACCACTGGCCCAGGCAAAAAGGCGGAGATACTGCTTGCGGCCTTACAAAATTCCAGCAATGACGGTCTGGTTCCCGAACACTACCAAGTAAGCCGGATCACCTCTCTCTGGCAAAGCAAGGCCCCGGACAAGCTGATCGAATTAGACTCCCTGCTCACCACGGCCCTGGTCATGTATGGTCACGATGCCCAATATGGCCGTGCCGACTCGGGAAAAAACAACCCTGTTCTCAGGGAAAAAAGTGAAGACGCTTTGGCCTTTAACGGGCTGACCCTGGCGCAAACCGCCCTGTCCTCTCCCGACTTCACGCAATTTCTGACCAGCCTGTTCCCCCCTCATAAATACTATAAAAATCTACGAGCAGCCCTGCCGCATTATCAAGCCTTGGATGCAGCCGGGGGATGGCCCTCGGTCGCATCGGGTAAATCCATCCATCCGGGAGAACAGGAGGCCAGGATACCGGCTATACGCACACGATTGCAGAGAGAAGGTTTTCTCCAATCAACAACGCCTGACAGCCCTGTTTATGACGAGCCCTTGGTCCAGGCCATCACCTCTTTTCAGCGTCGCCATGGGCTGACCGACGATGGCGTGATCGGCCAGAACACCATCGCCGCCATGAACATTCCCGCCCACAACAAAGTCAGACAGATTATTCTCAATCTTGAACGCTGGCGCTGGGAGGCCCATGATCTTGGGCAAAAATACATACTGGTTGATATTGCCGGATTTACCCTGGAAGGAATTGCCGACGATACAGTTATTCTGGAAATGCCGGTGGTAGTTGGGGCCCTGCACCACGAAACGCCGATCTTCAGTGACCAGATTGAATATATGGATTTGAATCCCTACTGGAATATCCCCGTCAAGATTGCTCGTGATGAAATGCTGGATGAATTAAAAAAGAACCCCAACTATCTCAACGCCAAGCATATCCGCCTCTTTAGTGACCAAACATCTGAAGCCAGCGAGATCAATCCCGGCTCGCTCAACTGGAACCATGTCAGCCCTCAAAAAATGAGTCAGTTCAAATTACGTCAAGATCCAGGCAAATGGAATGCCCTGGGGGCCATAAAATTTATCTTCCCCAACAGCTTTAGTGTCTATATGCATGACACCCCGGCCCAGTCCCTCTTCAAACGTTCCAACCGGGCCTTCAGTCATGGTTGCATTCGCCTGGGGAGCCCTCTCAAGCTGGCTGAATTTCTCATGGGAGGCGCCGAAAAAGGTTGGCCCCCCGAACGTTTCAAGGGGATTATAGACACTGGCACCCGCACCATTATCCGCCTGCCTGAACCCCTGCCGGTCCATATCACCTACCAGACCGTCAAGAGCGACCAGGACGGCACGATCTTTTTTTATCCCGACATCTACAATCGTGACCAACAGCTTGAAAAGCTACTTTTCAAGGAAGAAATAGAAGATGCAAGGAATATCCAGCCTTCCCCCTGACGTCTTGGTTGACACGATGGTCGTTTTTGGGGTACAAATCAGTTTTTTGTTTCTTTATATCTCCTGAGTGATAAAAGAAATCACCATGAGGTGAAAATCAATTCCAAAACCAAATACAACAACATAACAAGCAGATACCTAATACCCTATGAATAGACGAAGCTTTCTTACCCGAGCCCTGGCCATGGCACCCCTTCTTGCCCTCTCTTCCCCCAGTGATTTACTGGCAAGCTTTGAAGAAAGGGCCCTCTCTTTTTATCACACCCACACCTTCAAAGAGTTGTCGATAGTCTACTTCAAAAATGGTAGTTATATCCCCAAGGCCCTGACCACGATCAACAATTTCCTGAAAGATTTCCGGACGGGCGATATGCATCCTATCGATCCGGTCCTGCTTGATCTGCTCCATGACCTGCGCCAGGCCGCGGGCACCAAGGAATTCTTCGAGGTGATCTCCGGCTACCGGTCCCCGCAGACCAACACCATGCTCAAGAACAGCAGCGGCGGCGTTGCCAGCCACAGCCTGCACATGCTGGGCAAGGCAATCGATATCCGGCTTCCCTCATTCAATACCGGCCGTCTGCACAAGATAGCCCTGGGGTTCCAGCGGGGCGGGGTCGGCTTTTATCCGCAATCCGACTTTATCCATCTTGATACCGGCAATGTCCGCGCCTGGTAGCGAGCCCATTCTTTACCCGCCGCCGGAGCAATCAGGGTTGGATTCCTGGTATGTCTATATGGTCAGATGCCGTGACAACAGCCTCTACACCGGCATCACCACCGACCTGGAAAAACGGATTCTGGAACATAACTGCGGGCCTAAAGGGGCACGTTATACCCGAGGCCGCCGACCAGTTGACCTGGTCTATTATGAACCGGCCCCCTCCAGGTCGGTTGCCACCATCCGTGAGGGCCAGATCAAAAGGCTCAACACCTATCAGAAGAGTCAACTGGTGATAGAATCGCGACCTCCAGAGCAGGGCCACTCATGACCTCCATCCTGATTGTTGATGACGAACAAAGCATGCGGGATTTCCTGACGATCCTGCTCCAGAAAGAAGGCTACCACGTAGAATCACGAGGTGATGGCGCCAGCGCCCTCCGCTGTCTTGAAGACACCGCTTTCGATCTGGTCGTAAGCGACATCCGTATGCCTGGCATTGGCGGCCTCGATCTTCTGCACAGCATCAAAGGGAAATTCCCTTCCCTGCCGGTCATCCTGATCACAGCCTTTGTCTCCCCTGACGACGCGGTTTCGGCCATGAAAGACGGGGCCTTTGACTATATCAGCAAACCTTTCAATGTGGCCGAGATCAAGAGCGTTATCCGCGCCGCCACGGCCGGCAATAAAAACGACTTTCAGGGCCCCTCTGCTGCCGACGCCTTTCCGGAAATCATTGGCCAGAGCCAGGAGATGGTCAAGATCTTTGACCTGATCCAGCGTGTTGCCCCTACGCCCGCCAATGTCATTATCTATGGGGAATCCGGCACCGGCAAGGAACTCGTGGCCCAGGCCATCCACCAGCACAGCAAGGTGGCAGATCATCCCTTTGTGCCCATCACCTGCAGCGCCATCCCCGAAGACCTCATGGAGAGTGAACTCTTTGGCCATATAAAGGGTTCCTTCACCGGGGCCATAGGGGATAAGCTCGGTCTCTTTCAATTGGCCAATAACGGCACGGCCTTCCTCGATGAGATTGGCGAGCTCACCCCCATCATCCAGACCAAGCTCCTGAGGGTGCTTCAGGAACGGGAGGTAAAACCCGTAGGCTCAACAAAGACGGAACGGGTGAATGTCCGCATCATCGCCGCCACCAACCGCGTGCTGGAAGAAGAGATCATCGCCGGCCGCTTCCGCGAAGACCTTTTCTATCGCCTGGCGGTGGTGCCTATTCGTATGCCACCCTTACGGGAACGCAAGGGTGACGTGCCGCTCCTGGTGAACCATTTTCTGCAAAAACATTCACGATTACTGGGGAAAAAAGTTCAGGAGATTTCCTCTTACGGGATGCAGGTCCTTATGGACTATGATTTCCCCGGAAATGTGCGCGAGCTGGAGAACATCATTGAGCGGGGGGTCGCACTCGAAAGTTCCAACATTATCCTGCCCGAGAGTTTCGCCCTGTCCGCACACCGCTCAGAGAAGCAAAGCAAGGGTGGCGGTGATCCGCTTTTTCAGGCCGTGAGCAGCAAGGAAGAACTCTTTGAACGGGGCCTGGAAGAGGTGATCAACGATCTGGAAAAAAGGATTATCTGTTTTGCCCTGGAGAAAAGCAACCACTCTAAGATGCGAGCCGCCGAACTCTTAGGCATCAGTTTTCGTTCTCTGCGCTACAAGGTCAAGAAATATGGCATTGAAGAAGAGTAGGAGCTGACAACTACGCGCATGGATCTCAAGACCTTCATCACCAATCCCCACCCAACCCCGGCCTCTCCGGACAAACTGCTGCAAGGCCAACTCTTGTGGATGCTCCTGTTGCGGGTCATTCTCTACACCCTGCTCCTGGGGATCAGTGTCTTTCTCCAGAGCGGCCAGCTTGAGATCATTCTCCCCCCTTACTCCCTGCTCGTTTTATTTATCTGCGGGGTATATCTCTCGGCCATCATTTCCGCCTTTTTGCTGCTGACCAGAAGGGGGAGGATTGACAATTTCGGCTTTGCCCAGAATCAACTTGATATCTTTTTTGTCACCCTTTTAGTCTATCATACCGGCTCGTCACACTCCCTTTTTTCGCCGCTCTATTTTTTCCCCATTATTGCCGGCGGCCTGATTTTCCCCCGAAAGGGGGGGCTGGTCGCAGCCGCCTCGGCCTGCCTGCAATATGGTCTGGTCCTTGGCCTTGAGCAGATGCGCATCTATCCAGCCTTTCTCAACCGCTACGATTTTTTCAAAGAACAGAACCTGCTGACCAGCGTCAACCATTTTGCGGTGCTGGGGCTGACCTTTTTCCTGGCCGCCATCCTGAGCGCCATCTTTGCCCGAAGGCTGCTCAAGACCGAGGCCGCTCTTTCAGATACGGTCAGAAGCCTTGACAGCCTGTCGCTCCTCTACAAGCAGATCTTTGACGATATTGCCACCGGCATTATTACCATCGACGACAACAGCCGGATCACCTCCGCCAATAACGCCATTGGCCGCATCACCGGCTACCTGCCCACGGAGCTTCCCGGACAACTCTTTGCTCAGGTCTTTCCCGACCTTGATCTTGGCAACCAGGCTTCACGCCTCACCGCCAATCTCACCCGCAAGGATGGGGTAACAATCAGGGTGGGATATTCCTGTGCCAAACTGCAACTTCCGCCAGCGGACGAACCTGCCAAATCAGCTCTGCCGGCGCATGAAAAGCACCAGTGCCAAAACTGCAAGATCTTGACCATTCAGGATATCAGCGAGATAGAGCGGTTGGAACAGCAGATGCGCCAGGCCGAAAAGTTAGCCGCCATCGGCCGCATCAGTGCCGGTATTGCCCATGATTTCAGGAATCCACTCACCGCCATCTCCGGATCAGCCCAAATTCTTGCCAACGAGTCTTTCCAACACGATTCACCCGAGCAACGAACCAACCGCGCCCTCATCAATATCATCCTTCGTGAGTCAAACCGCTTAACCCATACCATCTCGGACTTTCTTAAATTCGCCCGCCCGGAAACAACAGAACGCGAATGGTTTTCCCTCAAAAAATGTCTGGAAGAAGTCATCCAGGTCAGCCAGGCCGATCCCTTATGGCCTACCAGCTGCACCCTCCAGATCGAAGTTGATCCCAGATTTTCACTCTGGGCCGACCAGCACCAGATCTTCACGGTTATCAGCCATCTGCTGCATAACGCCCTGCCCTTCTGCCCCCAGGGCGCGGAAATTATCAGGATAGAGGCTGAGGAGTTGAGCATTGGCGAGAATCAGGGGGAAATTATCCTGCGCGTAGGCGATAACGGGACCGGCATTGAGGAAGAAAACCGGGAAAAGATCTTTGAACCTTTTTTTACCAAACGAGTAGATGGCACCGGACTGGGACTGGCAATCGTCAAACAGATCGTCACGGCCCATCATGGAAGCATTGAGGTAGGGCGTTCAGAGCTGGGCGGGGCTTTGTTTACAGTGTATCTGCCCCTGCCATAGACAGAAGGAAGGAATAGAAGTTACAGGACTTACAGAACTCATGGGGATCTATAAGTCCTGTAAGCAGGACCATCAGGGGAAAATAACGACAGAGCCTACGCCGCTATTCTTTATTGCCAATTTCCCCAACCAAAACTGCATGGTATCGAAATCAGGGCTAACTGATCTGCTCAAAGATATGTTTTTTGGCGCCACAGATAGGACATTTCTCCGGGGGGGCGCCAAATTCGATATGGCCACAGACCGGACAGAGATAAAATTCGATCACCTCCAGGTCCACGCCATTACTCACGGCCTCTAAGGCCTTGTTGTACAAAGCGGCATGAACCGCCTCTGCCTTGACCGCAAACTTAAACATGACCTTGGCCTTATGGCCTTCGGCCTCTGCCTGTTCCACCATGGGTGGGTACATATCCTGAAATTCATGGGTCTCACCATGAATGGCTTCCTGTAGATTGTCCGCAGTAGAACCGATTTTATCCAGGGCCTTCAAATGGCCTTCCGCATGGATCCGCTCGGCCTCAGCGGTAGTACGGAACAATCTGGCAATATTGGGAAATCCTTCCTTTTCTGCTTTTTTGGCAAAGGCCCGGTATTTTTGATTGGCCTGACTCTCACCGGCAAAGGCATCCATAAGATTTTCTGTAGTTGATGGCATGATTTCCTCCTTTCAAAGTTTGATAGTTTTGCAAAAAGGAACCACAGATGCACACAGATTGACGCAGATTTTCTTCTGTTATGATCTGTGCGTCTCCGTGTGCATCTGTGGTTCAAAAAGACAAGAGACGTTCATATAAAAGTAAAAAGGTACGAACATAAACACGCATTCTACTCAGGCGACAGCCTTTTGTTTTCTGGCAAAATTCGCCGCCGCAAGCCCGGCGACACAGCCTTCCCCCACGGCCTTGGCCATCTGATAAGGGTGCCCGGTAATATCTCCAGCCCCATAAACCCCAGGGACATTGGTCTCGGCCAGCTTATTGGTCTCAATATGGGTCATGGTATCCAGATCGAGCTGCACCCCTATTTCCAAGGCCAGCTCCATGGCCCCTTTGGCCCCCAGTTCGATAAAAACCCCATCGAGCGCCACTTCCTGCCCATTTTCGAGAAGAAGAGATTGCACCGCATTCTCACCCTGGATTGCCTTGACCCAGGTTCCAGTCAGGTGTTCGACCGAAGAATTTTTCAGCTTCAGGAGCAGATCATCCGAGGCCACCAGTTCCTGACTCACCAGATAGACCTTGGCGGCATAGCCAGTCAAGGTTAAGGCCCCATCAACAGCGGCACTGGCATTCCCTACGACCGCGACCGTGGCCTTCCGGTAAAAATTGGCGTCACAATCAACGCAATACGAGACCCCGCGCCCGGAAAATTCCTTTTCACCAGCCACCTTCAATTTTTTTCTGGCCGTGCCGGTGGCAAAGATAAGCGTGCGACTGCTGATTGTGGTTCCACCTTCAAGATCAAGCATAAACACGGCCTCTTGCTGATGGATTTTCAACACATCATCATCCAGCAACTCGGCGCCAAATTGCCTCACTTGAGCAATCCCTGCCTCCAACAACTCGTGGCCCGTCTTCACCCCGTCCACGCAGGCATAGTTTTCGACATGGGCGGAATAGAGAGAACTGCGCTCAATCCTTCCCAGCAGCAAGACCCGGCTTTTCTTGCGCGCCGCGTGAATTGCCGCCTGAATCCCGGCCGGCCCGGCACCGATAATCACCACATCATAAAGGGCCATTTCTTTCTTCGTATCCATTTTTCCCTCTCAAAAACCGAAATTTTATCTCCCTCAAGCCCCACTTTTCCCAAAATCCCCTGCCTTCCTCTTGAATTCTCAAGCAATATATTCTAAAGATAGAGGGTTAGCATCTGATTGCTCAAGGTACTTTCTAACAAAGTCACCCCATTGAAACCCCATTTATAATAAGCCCAACCTCATTCGTCAACCAACCATCATGGATCGCAACCAGCAACGAGTCGTCATCACCGGAATCGGCCTGGCCGCCCCCAATGCCGATAATCTCCAGGTCTTTCGCGCAAAACTTCTGGCCGGAATCAGTGAAATCAAGGAAATTGATCTCCGTTATTTTGGCCCGGCGCCGGCGGGGATCTGCACCTTTGACGAAACCCGCTATCGAAAGAAAAAAGACAATAAACGAGGCACCAGGGCCGGCTGCATAGGGGTCTATTGCGCCCACGAGGCCCTGGCTGACGCCTCGCTTGACATTGATTACTACGACCGCTCCCGCATTGGCGTCTATGTCGGCCTCACCGAACATGGCACCGTCGAGACTGAAAACGAAATTTTCAATATCAGCCAATATAATTATGACGTAAAATACTGGACGCACCACCACAATCCCCGCACCGTGCTCAACAACCCGGCGGGCGAGATCACCATGAGTCTTGGGATCACCGGTCCCCATTACGCCATCGGGGCTGCCTGCGCGGCTGGCAATGCCTCGCTGATTCAAGGGGTGCAGATGCTCCGTCTGGGCGAAGTAGATATGGCCTTGGCGGGCGGGATCTCGGAATCAACCGGATCCTTTGGGATCTTCGCAAGCTTCAAGGCCCAGGGCGCACTGGCTGAGGCCGACGACCCACGCTTGGCCTGCAAGCCTTTTGACCTTGAGCGCAACGGGATTGTGGTTTCCGAAGGGGGTTGCATCTACGTCCTCGAACGCTTGGAAAAGGCCCTGGAGCGTGGGGCCAAGATCTATGGCGAGATTGTGGGCTACTGCATCAACTCCGATGCCCGAGACTTTGTCTTGCCATACGATAAGAGACAGGCCGAGTGCATGCAGCAGGCCATGGATCGCGCCGGACTCAGACCTTGCGATATTGACATCATCAACACCCATGCCACCGGTACCAAGCAGGGCGATATCGAAGAGTGCAAAGCCATCCGCCAGCTCTTTGCCGACGCGCCCTCCACCTATATCAACAACACCAAATCAAATATTGGTCATGCCATGGGGGCCGCCGGCGTCCTCGAGCTTGCCGGGAATCTGCCCGCCTTTGAGGATAATATGGTTCACCCCACCATCAATGTTAGCAACCTTGACCCCGAATGCGCCCTGCCCAATTTGGTCATCAACCAACCGCTGCAACTTCCGTCGGTCTCCACTATTCTCAACAATTCTTTTGGCATGGTGGGGATCAATTCCGTCATTATTGTCAAAAAAATTGAGAAATAAGGGTATTGTTAAAAAAAATTATAAAAAAGAGTGGCAAGATATGGTATAAAGAATGTTTTGCCTGATCAAATATCCATTGAGGAGCCGCTACGAAACAATTTCTCTCTTTATAACTGTTTTGTTACGATCCCTTATGATGTTTCTTCGGCCATTCAGATGGTCATAACGACCCCACATCAAGACACATACACCAAAATACTCTTTTTTAGGAAAAGATCGAATCTGGAGATACTATGACCCGTGATGATATTAAGGATCTCATTCTGGAGATCATCAAAGATATAGATGAGGATGCCGATTTTGAGACCTTGCAGGCCGACCAGCCCCTGCGCGACCAATTAGATCTTGATTCCATGGATTTTCTTGATATCGTGATGGAGCTCCGCAAGCGACACAAACTCCAGATCCCGGAAGGAGATTATCCCCAGTTAGCCTCCCTGAGCAGTTGCGTCAACTACCTGGAACCCCTTCTTAAAAACGTCTGATTGGAGCACTGAAGGTGCGCGTCCCTCTGGTTGTTATCGGCGGCGGTCTCTCGGGACTGGCCGCCGCTATTCGTTTTGCCCGTTTCAATTCAGAGGTCCTGATCCTGGAAAAACATTCCCGGGTCGGTGGCCTCAACTCTTATTATTACCGCCACAATTCCCTGCTTGAGACCGGACTCCACGCCATCACCAACTTTGCCCCGCCCCAGGAAAAAAACGCCCCGCTCAACCGCTTGTTCCGCCAACTGAAACTGCGGCGCCAGGACTTTATCTTTCATGAACAGATCCAAAGCGAAATCCACTTTGCCGGTCAAAAATCACTGTTTTTTAGCAACAATTTCGAGATATTACACGAAGAGATCCACAGAAAATTTCCCGGCAGCGCGCCGCAATTTGACACATTACTCCAGACCATCAAGGAATATGACCCTTTCCAGACCGCGACCTTTCGCTCGGCCCGAGCCCTGCTGACCACAACCCTGAACAACCCGCTCCTGGTGGACATGCTGCTCTGTCCGCTGATGTTTTACGGCTCAAGCGTTGAAAACGACATGGATCTGGGCCAGTTTGTCATCATGTTTCGGGCGATCTTCCTGGAAGGGATGTTCCGACCCGAGGGCAGTATCAAGGACTTTTTGGAGATCCTGCTTCAGCAGTATCAAGGGTTTGGCGGCAAGATCCGTCTGCAGGCCCCGGTGTCTCGAATCATCCATCAAGACAAAAAGGTAATCGGGGTAGAGCTTGCCGACGGCGAGGTAATCGAGTGCGATGCCCTGATCTCAACCATCGGCCATGACGAGACCCTGTCCTGCCTCGCTGCGCCGTCCGCCCCATCTCTCCATCAATCTCGCCCCCGGCTTGGCTTTGTTGAGTCCATCTTCCGATTACCCGCCGACCATAGAGATCTTCCTCAGGACAAAACTATTATTTTTTACAATACAAACAAGACATTCCGCTATCAACGACCTGAAAATCGAGTTGATTATTCGAGCGGGGTCATCTGCTTCCCCGGGAACTTCCAGGGACTGCGCCCGCAGCCATACCTTGAGGTGCGCGCTACCCATCTTGCCGACTATTCAAGCTGGAAGTCTCTTGCCGCTGACCGGCCCACATATCTTGCGGCCAAGATGGAGACCGCCGGCCAGTCGAAAGAGGCCCTTGAGAATATAATTGGCAATTTCACCCAACATATTGTATATGAGGATACCTTCACACCCCTCACCATCGAACGCTTTACCGCCAAGAAAGAAGGCGCTATTTACGGGAGCCCCGACAAGATCAAGGATGGCGACATCGGCTACCACAATCTCTTTCTGGCCGGCACCGACCAAGGTTTTCTGGGTATTATCGGCTCCATGCTGAGTGGTGTTTCCATGGTCAACCAACATATTCTTCCCCGACTGTAAATAACAGATCAACTTCATGCCCCTCTCTTTAGACAAAGCTGCCGACCACTACGATGTAATTGTTATCGGCTCCGGCCTTGGCGGCCTGACCACTGCTAAACGGTTGGCCTATTGCGGCCACAAGGTACTGCTCCTGGAGTTCCACCATCAGTTAGGTGGTCTTGCCACCTGGTTCAAACGCAAAGGCCATATCTTCGACATCTCGCTCCATGGTTTTCCCTACGGCATGGTCAAGACCTGCAAAAAATATTGGACCAAGGAGATCACGGAATCCATTGTCCAGCTCAAGAATATCGTCTTTGACAACCCGCAGTTTTCTCTGAAGACCACCTTTGACCGTCTCGATTTCACCAACCTGCTGACCCAAAAATTCAAGATTTCCCAGGCAATCATCGACAGTTTTTTCGCCACGGTGGCCGGGATGAATTTTTACGACGATCAGACCATGACCACCCGCGAGTTGTTTGAGAAGTTCTTCCCAGGTCGCAGCGATGTCCATCGCCTGCTCATGGAGCCCATCACCTACGCCAACGGTTCAACCCTGGATGACCCGGCTATTACCTACGGGATTGTCTTTTCCAACTTCATGAATAAGGGGGTCTTCACCTTTGAGGGCGGAACCGACCGACTCATCGAGATGATGACCTATGATCTTGAAAAAAACGGGGTGACAATCTGTACCAGGGCCAAAGTTGAGCGGATTATTGTCGAGAAAGGAAAGGTGCGCGGCGTTGAAGTGAACGGCAGGGTCATCAGCGCCCCGGCCGTTGTCTCCAACAGCGGCATCACCAATACCATCTTTGACCTGGCCCCGCGCGACGCCTTTTCCGATGAGTTTCTGGCCAAGGCCGACGCGATTCGGGTCAACAACTCCAGCTGTCAGGTCTATATCGGGCTGAAACAGGAATGCGAGATAGAAGATAAGGGCGACCTGCTCTTTACCTCCACCGCACCGGTCTTCGACTCTTCAGAATTGCTTGATATGCACACCCGGTCCAAGACCTTCTCGGTCTATTACCCCAAGACCCGACCCGGACATGATCGCTACACTATTGTCGCCTCGATGAACAGCCACTACGACAACTGGAACTCGCTCACTCCGGCTGCCTACGAGACCGAGAAACAGGCCTTAATCGATCGGACCCTGGTTGATCTGAATCGTTATTTTCCAGGGGTCAACGACAAAATAGACTGGCTGGAGGCAGCTACCCCCAAGACCTTCAACCGCTACACCCTCCATACCCGCGGCACTTCCTTCGGCACTAAATTCGAGGGGTTGGCGGTCTCCCGCTCTCTCTTCAAGGAGGTTGCCGGGCTCTTTCATGTCGGCTCGGTGGGGATCATCATGTCCGGCTGGCTGGGGGCCATCAATTACGGGGTTATTGTCGCCAATGATGTTGACGCCTACATCCGCAGTGCATAATCAGGTATATAAACCCTTAGCCTTTTCCCCCTTTAACAATTGACAAACAAAACAACCTGAGCAGAGACGAAATTGACCACCTTTATCGATCAAAAAGTTGTTGTCACCGGAGCCAGCCGGGGAATAGGACGGGCAATCAGCCTGGCCTTTCTGGAGGCCGGTGCGCAGGTCATCGGGATTTATGGCGGGAACAGCGACGCGGCCCAGGCCTTTGCCCAGGAATGCGACCAGTTTGGCGACAGGCTGCAACTCCATCAATGCGATGTCGCCGACAGCACCCAGGTTGCGAACTTTTTCCAGCAGATAGAAGAGCAGTTTGACACTATTGATGTCTTGATCAACAACGCCGGCATCCGCCGTGATGGCCTGCTGGCCCTCATGGACAGCACGGACTGGCAACAGGTGATTGATGTCAACCTTACCGGCACCTTTAATATGTCTAAACAAGCAGTCTTGCTGATGATGAAGCATAAATATGGGAGGATCATCAATATCACCTCCCCGGTAGCCCATCTTGGTTTTGCAGGTCAGACCAACTATGCGGCCTCCAAGGCCGGGCAGATCGGCATGACCCGCTCTCTGGCCAAAGAAACAGCGCGTAAAAAGATTACCGTCAACTGTGTATCTCCCGGATTTATTGCCACAGATTTCCTTGACGACCTGAGCGATGAGCAACTTGCCGCCTATAAAAATCTGGTCCCCATGCGCCGTTTTGGCAGGCCCGAAGAAGTGGCGGACGCGGTTCTCTTTCTGGCCGGCCCCCAGGCCTCCTACATCACGGGTACGGTGCTGGAAGTCAACGGGGGTCTGTGATTCACCATGAAAGGCAGCCTTCATATCGACCCGATCATCACCGCCCTGATCCCGCACCGGCCGCCTTTCCTCTGGGTCGACACCATTATCAGCTATGAAAACGGCGCCATCGTTACGGAAAAGACCATCCCCGAGGATCTCGATATCTTCAAAGGACATTACCCCGATCACCCTATCCTGCCGGGGGTGATCCTCTGTGAGGCCCTGTTTCAGACGGGGGCCCTGTTGATTGCCCGGATGGTGCAAGACGCGCTGGAAAAAGAGCCGACAAAATCCGGCATCCCTGTGCTCAGCCGTATCGGCGGCGCCCGCTTCAGACGTCCGGTAGGCCCGGGCAGCACTCTCCAGATGCAGGTAAAGCTGAAGGAAAAGATTGCCGAGGCCTGGTTCCTGAAAGGAGTCCTGCGGGTCAAAGAAAAAATCGCCGTCCAGGTTGATTTTTCCTGCACCATGACTCAGGCCCTGTAATCATGGACAATTCCGGCGCCGCCATTCCTGCCGGCGCGACCACCTCAAGCACCCAAGACGCTGACATAAGCGACAACGAGCCACGCTTTTACTGTATCTACTGCGCGCAGAAAAAAGTTCGCCTGCACGGCCGCTGACACAATGCCAAGGCCGTCTGCACGGGGTGCGGAATGATCTCGGCAATTGATGCGTACAAGGATCAATTTGAGGTCTGGCAGGAAAATTTATGCCGGCAAGCGAGCAGTTGATATTTTATGCAAATGGGGTATTTTAGAGGCCGTTGCTGAAAAGA
>DDWW01000030.1:19606-26494 GCA_002347085.1 Desulfobulbaceae bacterium UBA2276
TCTGGCGTGGCGTCTGGCAGGCTACATCTGCCGACGATCATACAAGGGGCCGTAAAGAAATGGATAAAAAGTAGAGGTTATTTCTTAACGGCATCTAAACAAAATGACCCAATAAACGACTCACAATCCGTCTACTTCGCTTCAATCAGCGCGAAACCACCACCCACACTTAAAGGAATACAGACGTGCAACTCTCTATCAGCAACATGATCTTACATGCCGGACCCGTGGGACAATTCATCATGCTTGTCCTCCTGATCTTTTCCCTGATCTCCTGGTCAATTGTCTTCATGAAGTTTCGCCTCTATAAAAAAGTCTCGGCCGATACCCGCGATTTCCTGGAGGCCTTCTGGTCGTCAAGCAAACTCAGCGAGGCATATGACACCGCCCAGGAGTATGAATACAGCCCCGAGGCCGCTCTCTTTTCAGCAGGCTTTACCGAACTCCAGAAGATCAACAAGATTCGCAGCCGCAAGGATGTCCGGGAGGGCGGCAATCAACAGCAGGAGACCCTGGATATGCAGATGGCCACCATGGACAACCTGAAACGGGCCATCCGCAAGGCTGAATCCCAGGAAATGGCTGAGCTGGGAAGATCCCTCGCCTTTCTGGCCACAACCGGCAGCGCCACTCCCTTTATTGGCCTGTTCGGTACGGTCTGGGGCATCATGGCCTCCTTCCACGAGATCGGCGCGCGGGGCTCAGCCTCGTTAGCCGTTGTCGCCCCTGGTATCTCCGAGGCCTTGGTGGCTACTGCCGCCGGCTTGGCGGTGGCTATTCCTGCCGTTATCTTCTACAATTTTTTCGCCAACAAACTTTCCGATATTGACGCCGAGATGCAGAATTTCTCCACCGATTTTCTCAATCTTGTTGAACGCGACCTTATCAGCCGAGTATAAAGCAATTACGAATTACGAATTAAAAATTACGAATTAAAAACAGGTGAATCTGTAATTCGTAATTTGTAATTCATAATTCGTAGTTTATTATTCATAATTCGTAATTCGTAATTCGTAATTATTATGGGAATGGGATCGTCACGCAAGAGCAATGGTCCACGAGGATTAGTTGCTGATATTAACGTCACCCCCCTGGTGGATGTCATGCTGGTACTGCTCATCATCTTCATGGTGACGGCCCCGATGATGACCCAAGGGCTGGATGTGGACCTGCCAAAAACCACAGCAAGCGAGTTGAAGCAGAAAGAAGAGCCTTTAATAATCAGTATTGACAAGACCGGCAAAAAAATCATGCTGGACAAGATCGAATACAGCCAGACGGTCCTACGAGAACAATTGACCAAGCTTGATGCCAAAGTCAAGGAAGAGCCCATCTATCTCAAGGCTGATAAAGATGTCCCCTATGGAGTGGTGGCACAAATTATGGCTGATGTGAAAGCCGCCGGATTCAACAAAATGGGCATGGTCACCCTGCCCAACGAAGAGAAACCGTAAGACAGCATTACAGAGTGTAACACATCATAACGTATCGTAAAGTGTCTCCCAAGCCTACATCTTTCCCTTCCCTGCCCCGCGAATGGAAACTGCCGCTCAATCTGGCAATCGGCCTCCATATCCTGGTTATGCTGAGCGGTATAGTGCTGCCAAAATTTCTGCATCAACGCCCCCTACTGCCCGAAGTCACCACCATTGACCTGATGAATATCTCCGAGCCGTCGGCCAAAAATGAACCGTCGGCACCGGCTGCAAAACAGGAGGCCAAGCAGGCACCAAAAGCAGAGGCAAAGCCTGAACCAAAGCCGGAGGCCGTACCGCCGGAGCCCACTCCGGCCCCCAAGCCACCTGAAACCATCAAGCCCGTGGTGACCAAACAGATCACGCCACCACCTGAAAAACCAGCTCCCGTACCCGAAACAGTTGCGCCTGAACCAGTCGCGCCGCCGGCCCCACCTGATGCCATCTCGCTCAAGCCTCTCAAACAAAAGGTAAAGAAAGAGATCAAGGAGATTCCTGACACCAAAATTGAAAACACCAAGGTTCGCAAGGAAGAGTTGAAAAATATTGCCAAACAACTCCAGGAAGAGGCCAAGAAAGAAACCGCAGTACAGGAGACCATCAAGCAGCAACGACAATTAGCCGCTGCCCGCGAAGAGGCCAGGCGCGCCGACCTTGAGGCCAGAATGGCGGAAGCGGAGGCCAAAAACGCCCTCCGCGATCAACTTCGGGCCTCAAACAGCGCGGCCTCATCGGCTGCCGCGCAACAGTCCAGTGCTAATAATGCCCAAATGGGCATACTGGAACAACAGTATTACGCCACAATCATGAGCCATGTGCAGCAACACTGGCAGCCACCCGATGTCAAGACCTGGAACCCCAATCTCCTTGCCGTCGTCAGTATTGTGATCGCCAGTGACGGGAAGATTGTCAGCCAGGACTTTGAGCAGGCATCCGGGGATAAGCTTTTTGATCAGTTTGTACTCAAGACCCTGGAGGCGTCCGATCCTCTTCCCCCGCCACCAGCAGCCTTGCAAAAGCAACGCCTGGAGATAGGTCTTAATTTCAAACCAAGCGGAATTCAGTGATTTTTTACTGCATCAGTGGTACACTTTTTAAGTGATATTTTTTAAGCATTATTCATTTTCATTCCTTCTTTTCACTTTCACATCTCACTCCATCATGAATACAATACGCTACGCAGTTACGCTTCTCCTTGGTGTCCTCCTGACCCTGAGTAGTACCATCCCTTTCGCGCAGGCCGAAGGCAAGGTCTATCTTGATATCACGGCCTCGGGAACTCGTAAGATCAACTTCGCCGTACCCCCTTTTACCGGCATCGGACCGGGCGGCGACGCCGGGGGATTGGGACGGGAGCTTGCCACTATTCTGGAGAAGTCCCTGGAGTTTCACGGGATCATCTCCATTATTCCCAGCCAGAACTACGGCGACTCCACCTCTGCCGACTGGAAGCAACTGGGGGCCGACTATGTGGTCCTGGGCAGTTACTCCTCATCACCCGCCGGAATCAATTTTGAGATGCGGCTGCAAGATGTGGCCAAAGGTGATATGATCCTGGGGAAAAAATATACCGGAACAGCCGAGCAGAAACAGGAGATAGTGTTCAAATATTGTGACAGCGTCATCAATGAACTCACCGGTGAGCCCGGTATCGCCTCCAGCCAGATTGCCTTTATTTCCAACAGCACCGGGGCCAAAGAGGCCTACCTGACCAATATTCTGGGCGACAAGACCAGACAGGTCACCCGGCATCGCAACCTGGTGATTTCACCCCGTTTTACCCCTGATGGCCAGAGCCTCAGTTACAGCTCGTATCATAAGGGCAACCAGAATCTTTATATCACTGATCTCAATCAGAGCTCCACAACCCAGGTCATCTCCAGAAACAAGGGGATGAATCTGGGGCCTGCCTGGTCTCCAGATGGGAAAAAAATGGTGTTGACCATGAGCAAAGACGGCAATCCTGATCTCTATCTGCTTGACCGACAAGGGAATGTCCTTGAACAACTGACCAGACGCACGGGGATCAACGTCTCGGCAAGCTGGTCACCAGACGGCCGGAGAATCGCCTTTGTCTCGGATCGCAGTGGCAAGCCCCAGGTCTATACCATGGATATGAACAGTAAAAATGTGCAGAGAATTACCTTCAAGGGAACGGAGAACGCGGAACCATCCTGGTCTCCCAAGGGGGATCTCATAGCCTACTCCAGCTTGACCAATGGTGCATACCAGATTTTCACCATGCCCCCTGAAGAAGGCGCCAACCCGGTTCAGGTTACCAAAGACTCCGGTCATCACGAATCTCCAGACTGGTCTCCTGATGGGAAGCAACTGATCTTCTGCAAACGTGAAGGCGGCAGTCAGCGAATTTTCGCAATCTTGAAAAATGGCACGTATCAGCGGCAACTTTTTTCACTCAAAGGCAATCAGACCTATCCCCGCTGGTCTTCTAAAAAATAATTTCAGGGATCTAGGCTGAGTTTTGAAGGCTATAGGGTTCATTGTAACGCATATGTTACATTACCTCTCCTTCAACCTCCAATCTATCAACCTGAACAGTTCGTTTTTATTTTAAAATATCAGTCAACAGGTACCCGGCCATGAACAAATCCACTCTCAATCTTCTTGTTATCCTCTCCCTGTCCCCTTTTCTTGTCCAATGCGCAAGTCAGGACGAGGTAAGGACCCTGTCGTATCAGTTACGGGCAGTCAATAAAAAACTTGAGGACATGCAGGCCAATACCGTAGGCGAGATGCAGAAGAAACAGGCCAGTTCCTCGGGACAGTTAAATGAGATGCAACAAGAGATCCTGGCCCTCAAGGGCGAGCTTGAGGCAACAGCCGTGACTAATCGCCAGCTTCAGGAGCAGAACAAAGGCCTGGAGTCCTCACTCCAGGACATAGTCACCAAGCAATCCTCAGAGACCGAGATCAAGATTACCCAGCTCAATGAGCAGCTCAAACAACAACAAGACAATGTCGCCACCCTCCAGGAGGCGCGAGTCCAAGAGGCAGACCGCAAGGCCAAAGCCGCCGCCGAGGCTGCGGAAGCGGCCAGATTAAAGGTAAAATCAGTCGGAGGCAGTCCAGGAGTGGCCCAGCTTCAGCCGGATCGAAAAAAACTGGTCAAGGGACAGGCAGCAGCCACACCTGTAAAACAAGAACCACCTGCCGCACCCTTACCTGCGGCTCCACCGGCCAGCAAATCAGCTCCAGCCGATGATATGGCCTCCACCGCTCCTGCCGCAGCGACCCCAGAGCCAACCCCAAAGAAAGAACAAGGCCAGCCAGCTGCCCCAGTAGCAGCACCGGCAGCACCATCACCCAATGATGAGCTTTTCAATCAGGCCCAGAAAAAATATGAGTCTGGAAATTATCAAGGGGCCTATGAGGGATTTGAGGCCTCTATCGATAAAAATGGCAGTGGCGCCAATGCCACCCAGGCCCGTTACATGATGGGAGAAAGCCTCTATCAGCAAAAAGAATACGACAAGGCTATTCTCCAGTATCAACAGATCATCACCAGTCAACCCAAACACGCCAAGACCCCGGCAGCCTTGTTAAAACAGGGCATGGCCTTTGAACAACTTTCAGACAAGGATACAGCCAAGATCATCTATCAGAAGATTATAAATTCGTATGGCTCCAGCCCCGAAGCTGCGCAGGCCAAGACCAAACTCTCAGCCCTGTAGTCCTCTCCCTTTTTCTACTCCAAGGGAGCTGGCGTACCTCATGAAACAACGCCTTGACGAGCTTCTTGTCAGCCGTGGCTTAACCGACACCTTGCTCAAGGCCCGGGCCCTGATCGGTGCCGGACAGGTCATGGTCAACGAACAACTGGCCGACAAGGCGGGGGCTCCCTTTGCCCTTGAGGTCACAATTCAGGTCAAACCCAGTTGCCCCTATATCTCCCGTGGAGGCTTAAAGCTGAAAGGTGGCCTGGATGCCTTTGCCTATGATCCCAGCGGGCAGATCTGCGCCGACATTGGGGCCTCAAGCGGCGGTTTTACCGACTGCCTGCTCCAGCATGGCGCCCGAAAGGTGTACGCCGTGGATGTCGGCTATGGCCAACTGGACTGGAAACTGCGTCAAGACCCGCGCGTGGTGGTGATTGAACGCTTTAACGCCCGCCAGATCAGCAAGGCGCAGATCCCTGAACCCCTTGATCTGGCCGTCATCGACTCCTCCTTTATCTCGCTGACCAAACTGATCCCGCCCCTGCTCCCCCTGTTTGGCGAAGCTCTTCATCTGATAGCCCTGATCAAACCCCAGTTTGAACTCCCCCGAGCCAAGGTTCCCAAGGGTGGGGTCGTTTGCGACCCGCTCCTCCACGAGGAGGCCATCGCCAAGATCAAACTCTTTGGCCGGCAACTGGGCCTGTCCTGTCAAGGAGTTGTCCGCTCCCCCATTGTTGGCCCCAAGGGTAACAGCGAATTTTTGATCTATCTGAGCCGTTGCACCTAACCCCATCCAATTGCAAGCAGAAATAACAAGATGGAAGTCTATGCGGAATGAAAAAACCACAGATGAACACAGATAGACACGGATTATAAAAGAAAAAATCCGTGTCTATCTGTGTTCATCTGTGGTTCAAAAATAAGAGATTTTCGGGTAAGGGGACTCAGAGAATACACCTCAGAATGGAGGCCGCCTCCGATCCCTTCTCTCTTCCTCCTCTTTCCTCTTTTTCTCTTCTTCCTGTTCTTTTTTAGAACCAGGCCCCTCTTCCAGGCGCTCAATCGTCTCCAGCATCGCACGGGAATCCTCAAGAATAGGAGCAGAAAGAGAGCGATCCTTGACCACCCGCTCAAAGTTCTCTTTGGCAAGCTCGATCCGGCCCTCATAGAGATAATATTTCCCCAGATAATAGGAGGCCTCGCCCTTCTTGCCCTGATCTGAACGGAGCTGACCGAGCTCATAATAGACCTTGGCGTATTCAGGGATCTCGCGGGCGATGGTGAAGAAATTTGCTTCTGCCTCTTTGCTATTCCCAAGCGCCAGGTGAACCCTGGCAAGCTGAAAAACAGCCCACAGATCGGCAGGATCTTGCCTTGCGGCCTTTTCGATCAACTCCCGAGCGTGGTCCTTGTTGCCCGCCGCCAGCTCAACCCGGCCCAGATCAACCAGCAGGATAGAACGCTCTGGGAAATCAGCAATAACCTCCCGCAACAAGGCCCGACTGCGCTCATAATTATTGGCCTCTCTTTCCACCTGAGACAGACCGAACTTGGCCATGCTACGCTCAAAAGGAGAAAGTTGAGGATCGGAAATCTTGGTGGAAAGAAAATTGCGGAACTGCCCATCATCTTCTATCTGGGCCATAACCCGGTATTTGAACCGTAAAAAAGAAAAGTCATCAGCCGACCGTAACTTCTTGTCCGCAGGTGCCTTTTCAATGGCCATCAGGGATTGA
>DDWW01000017.1 GCA_002347085.1 Desulfobulbaceae bacterium UBA2276
ATGATCAGTGTCCGCCCTTACCCGGTCTAACCGCTCTCAGACCGCCGCTTCCAGCGTCTGGGCCTTTTCCAGGAAACGCTCGGCAATGTTCTTGTGTTTATACTTGGCGTGGATCGAGGCTATCGTCCGATAGCCATCGGCGGCCTTAGCCGTCTCCCCCGCCTCGATATAAACGGCTACCAACCGCTCCAGGGTCTCGACAACCCCCTTGGGATTATTATCTCGATTATACGAATCCAAGAGATCAAGACAGAGCTTGATAGCCTCTGGATACTGCTGCAGCCCCTGGTAAACCGCAATCAACTGATTAGAGAGGGCCATCAGGCTCATAGGGTCATTCTGTTTCTCACAGATATCCCAGGCCCGCTGATAATGATTCAGGGCCTTTTCAAAATCCAGGCGCTGCAAGCAAACATGGGCAAGCTGATTGGAGGCATTAGCAATACCATTCTGGTCTTCCTTTTCCTCAAAGGCCAGCAGCGCATTATGAAAGGCCAGGGCGGCCTGGGCCAGCTCCTTCTTCTCTAACAATTCCTTTCCTTCCTCATATTGGGCCTGGGCCGGATCAGAGGATTTTTTCTTCTGCTCAACCGGAGCGATATTCTGAATAGGTTGCAGGGTAGTTGTGCTCATCTCTTGTCATCTCCTTCATGAATCATGGCCATGGCCTCCTGGGCCAGGGCCGAAACGGTATAGTGCTTGTATTTTGAGTCTTCCCAGATCATGAGCTCGGCCATATCATCAATAAGGGGCATGATCTGGCTCACCACCTCAGTGGCCCGGATCCGACCCAACAGCCGGGCCACCTGGCCGCGCATGGCGGGATCGGGATGGTTCAGAAAATGAAACAGCTTGTAAAAAGGGGTGGCCCGGATCAGATCAGGCCGCACCCGGGCAATCTTGCTGAGGGCCCAGACCACCTGAAGCTGGGTAGAACTATCCCCCATATAATTTAAGAGATGACGGGTGAAGGCGCCAAAGATGTCAGGCCGTCCGCCAATAACCTCTCCCAGGGTCTCAACCATGCCCCAAGGGGTGGCGGCAGAATCAGAACAGGCCTCAAACAGCCGGTGCAAAAGCTCCGACACCTGCCCCGGCTCTCGACTGGCCACCCGCGAGCAGACCTGGCCGATCATCCAGGCAATCCGCACTCGCTGCGCCTCGTCTGGCTCATATAACAAGCGTTGCATAAGGCGGAGGGTCTTCTTGTCATCAAAACAGAGAGAGACCAAGGCATCAATATCACCAAGATCGACATATCGCTTCACGTCCTGCTTGGTGGCTCTGACCCTTTTCCGCTTGGGATCAGGGGCCGGCTCCCGAACCAGAGGGGCCGCCTCAGCTCCAGCATTCAACTGATTGGCCTGGGCCATTTTTTTATCTCTGACCCTCTGGGAGATCTCGGTGATCGCTGTGTGCAAACGCACAAAATACAGGATCCCTCGCACTGGCCGACCATCCATATTCTTGGTATTGACCACCTGATGGGTCAACTCATCGTAATCTTCGACGCGGCCCGTCAGATAGTCCTCTTCCGGTAACAGATCCCAGGCAAAATCCCAATTATTGTCACAGGCCAGAACCAAGGTCTCGACAATCGCCGCTCCGATATTATGGCCGGTGGGATCACAGCTATAGACCGCGCCACACCCGCAACGCCCCACCTTGAACTCATGCATCTTCCGCTCAATGGCATCCGTGGCCCGCCCAACCTTCTGACCGCAGAACGGGCACCAAGGCGGAGTTGTTATTCGTTGTTTACTCATAAGATATCAATTATTTACAGACAATACTTCTGACCTTGCGCCAACTCTTGTTATGCCAGTTCCTGCTCAAGCCTATTCACAAAATTCGGATCCACAGAATAGCCAAGCTCCCGGGCTTTTTCCATATGCACCTTGGCCAATTTGAATTCGCCACCGAAGAAAAGGGCCACCGCCAGATTATTCTGGGCCAACGGCGAATCAGGGTCAAGCTCGACGCCCTTATACGCCGATTTAATGGCCCGCTCATCCTCACCCTTCATAGTCAGCACCGAGGTCAGGTTGACCCAGACCGTGGCCAGCTTGGGATTATGCTGAATGGCCTTGTCGTAAGCCGCTATCGCCTTGTCAAGTTCATTACGCTGTTGCCAGATCAGACCCATATTGGCATGGGCCTGAGCGGTATCGGGCATGACCCTGATTGCCTCTTCGTTCAGTTCCTGGGCCTTGGCGATATCACCCCTACTAAAATAGATAGCCCCGAGGTTGATCATGCTCTCCCCGCTCATGGGGTCAATGGCAATAGCCCGCTCCAGCATCTTGATGGCATCATCGACTCGCCCCGCCTTCAAATAAATCAGCCCCAGATGATGATGAGCCATCACATTGTTAGGGCTTTGCTGACATTTTTTCTCAAATTCTTCAATAACTTTGGGCAAATCTTCCTGTAAATTTTCCTGCACATTTTCTGACATAACATCCCTCTATATATTCTTGAGCAAAAAGGTCGCCGCCAGCCTCAAACATCCGTTTATCACAGCTCGGGGACAACAACCAGCATCTCTCTTGTATCTTGAGGGCTCATTACGGACCCCTTAAAACGCCTACACTATAGACACCTTCAACACACTTGCAAGAAGAAAATCCATGTAACGGCCATTAACAAAAAAACAAACAGATGTTCCTCTGACAAATGTTGCGCAGACCATTGTCCTGTTCTTGCGATCCGATCTGTCTTTTTACCATAAAAGCGAACTCGAAGACTACACTTACCAGAGAGACTCCAAAGAAAAACCTGAACAGGCACATGCAGACTAACGATTAACCAGACTGTTCCTGCGGCGGCGCAGCCATTTGTAGCCTTCATGGCTCAGAAAAAGGAGCACGGGGAAGGGCAGCAAAATCCAGAGTTCGGCCAGCGGCACATGGGCGGTGTTAAAAACCTTCTGCACCGGGGCCACGTTGAGAAGGGCCCAGACCCAGACCACCTCTACCGCCATGGCCCACAGCATCAGACGATTAGAGAAAATCCCCAGACTGAAGACGGAGAATTCCCAGCTCCGCATGGTGAGGCCATTGAGCATCTGGCAGGTGACCGCGCCCAGCAGGGTCATGGTCATGGCCTGACGGTGCAGCAAAGGATCGGCCAGAGTGACGGTGCCGTACTGCCAGCCGTGCAGGAGGAGGAAGGAGAGAAAGGCGGTCATGGCCGCGGCTGCCTCAATAACCCCTATGAAGAAATAACCCCGCTTGAACACCTCCCAGTCGAGGATCTTCTCGTTTCTCCCCACCGGCGGCCGGTTCATGATGTTCTTTTCCGGCCTTTCGCTACCGAGCGCAACGCCTGGGAGGATGTCTGTGCCGAGATCGATGAAAAGGATCTGGATCACCGAAAGGGGCAGGGGGATTTTCAGGAAGAACTGCAGGATATAGGGCACGATCTCCGGCACGTTGGAGGCGAGAACATAGGTGACGAACTTCTTGACGTTGAAATAGACGGTCCGGCCCTCCTCGATGGCAATGACGATGGAGGCAAAGTTGTCATCAAGCAGCACCATATCCGCCGCCTCCTTGGCCACCTCGGTGCCGGAAAGGCCCATGGCGATACCGATGTCGGCCTTTTTGAGGGCGGGGGCATCGTTGACCCCATCGCCGGTCATGGCCACCACCTCACCATTGTTCTGGAGGGCCGTGGCGATGCGCAGCTTCTGGCTGCTGGCCATGCGGGCAAAGAGCACCGTTTCTTTGGCCAGAATTTCCTCCAGTTGCTCATCACCCATGCCTTCCAACTCGGGGCCGGTGATAACCCGGTCGTGCATCATACCAATCTGGTTGGCAATGGCGGCGGCGGTACGGGGATTATCACCGGTAATCATCATCGTCCGAATACCGGCAGTCTTGCAGGCCGCCACCGCCTCGGATACACCCTGGCGCGGCAGATCCATGATGGCGATCAGTCCCAGCAGGGTCAATCCTTCCTCGATCTTTTTTTCACCGCGGGCAATGAGCAGAACCCGGTATGCCTGATTCTCAAAGTCGTTGGCCCGGGCCAAGACTGCCTCCCTTGCCACATCGGTGAATGGCTGTACCGAATCATCGGCAGCCAGGAAAGAGGAGCATCTGGGCAGTAGTACCTCCACCGCACCCTTGGCAAAGAGCCAGGTTCTCTCTCCCTCCTGATAGACGCTGGACATCATCTTGCGCTCGCTGGTAAAGATGAATTCCTCGATCTTTTCCATGGCCGGCGGGCTGATCCCCCTTTTACGGGCGGCCGCGACAATGGCCAGTTCGGTAGGGTCGCCGTGCAGACCTTTCTCATTGATGCTGGCCCGGGAGTTGAGCAGGCCGGCGGTGAGCAGGGAGGCCAGGCGGTCTGCCGAGCTGTCATTGGGTTGGTCAAAGGAGAATTCACCAGGATCGCGGTAGCCTTCTCCGGAAATGGCAACCTGTTCCCCCCCTGCCAGCCAGAGCAACTTGAGGGTCATCTCGTTTCTGGTCAGGGTACCGGTTTTATCGGTGCAGATCACCGTGGCGCTGCCCAATGTTTCCACGGAGTCGAGGTTCTTGATCAGGGCGTTGCGACGGGCCATGCGTTGACTGGCCAGGGACAGTGACAGGCTGATAGTTGGCAGCAATCCTTCCGGAATATTGGCGACAATGAGGGCAATGGCGAAGATCGAGGCGAGCATGACCCCCTTCCCGGAGAAGAGGCCAAGGGCGAAAAAGACGCAGCCCATGAGCAGGGCTATCATGGTAAAGGTGCGGGTGAGATGGATGATCTCCCGTTGCATGGGGGTAATGGCCTTGCGCACGTTTTTGGTGAGGCTCGCGATCTTGCCGAACTCCGTGGCATTGCCGGTGGCGCTGGCCACGGCGACCCCGCTGCCGGAAATCACGGTGGTTCCGGCAAAGACCATATTTTTTGCATCCAGGGTCCGTTTTGCCTCGCCCGGCAGGAGAGTGCGGGCTACCGGGGCGGATTCGCCAGTGAGGGAGGAAAGGTTGAGATAGAGGGAGTTTGCCTCGAGGATAATCCCGTCCGCCGCCACCTTGTCGCCCTCCTCCAGAAGCATGATGTCCCCCGGCACGATCTCATGGGCCATAGCTGAGACAAGCTTTTCCGCCCGGCGCAGAGAGACCTTGGCGGGCATCAGCTTGAGCAGTTCCTCCATGGCCTTGTCCGCCCGGTATTCCTGCCAGAAGGTGAAAGTGGAGTTGATGATCACCGCGCCGAGGATGGCATAGCCCAGAATATTATAGCCCTGACCTTGGTCATAATGATCAGCGATAAAGGAGAGGAGGGCGGCCACCTCCAGCAGAATGGAGAAAAAATTGCAATACTGGCCCAGATAGGCAAGGAGATAGTTTTTCCTCGCCGCGGTTGCCAGCTCGTTGGGACCAAACTCCACGAGCCGCCGGGCCACCTGGTCGGGGCCCAGGCCTTTTTCCGAGGTCTTCAACCGACGGAAGAGATCCTGACGGTCGAGGTCGAAAAGCTGGCTCATTTCCCTTCCCTGGCGTAGAAGGCAATGGTGTTCACCTGTGTGTGCCGGAAGAGTCGTTCCATGGGGTTTTCCCGGAAGAATTCGGGAAAAGCGGAAGGCCTCCTGCCGCCTATGATCATGAGCTGGAAATCATGGCGGGACAGGTGGTGGAGAATCTGGTCAACCTCCCTGGAGGTCAGGGCATGTTTGATGGCCAAGGGAATATCCAGGAGCTTCATGGTATTGGCATAGTGGCTCAGGCTGGTGTTGATCTTCTGAAACAGCATTCTGGCGGTGTGGGTATCCATAGCGGCCAGCCTGCCCCTGCCCGTGGGATGAATGGAGTATATCTCCGTCGCGGCGCCAAAGGCCTTGGCCAGGGAGCTGAAGAAGGTAAATTTCCTTACCGAGAGCCGGTCTTCCCTGATGGGAAGCAGGATGTTCTCGGTTACGAAGACCGCATTCACATGGACTACCCGGACCACGGCCAGATTAACGGGCAGAGATAAGCGGCTCAGTTTTTCGCTGAGCGAATTCTGGAAAAACCGTTTTTGCGCCCTCATTCTCGTGCTGCAGAAGAGGGTATCGGTTCTGGTTGCGGCAAGATATTTCCTGATGGCTTCAACCGGTTCACCGGTCAGAAACACCCGTTCGGTCTTGACCCTGTAATGGAGGGCTGCCTCTTCGGCTATGGTCATGCTCAGTTCCACCTCCTCTCGGCGGTCGGAGGGATTGAGCACATGGAGCAGACAGAGGGTGTAGTCAAAGAGCGCGGCATAGCGCAGGGCATAGAGAGCCGCGACATCTGAAGAAACAAGACCGTTCATCGCAGCAATGACTTTCATAGACGGGTCTCTCCTGAGAGGTGGCCGGAGCAGCTTATCTTGTCAAGATGACAGAACTAACTTTTACAGCTATCCTTTAGACTTTCAGCATCTCACAAACAAAAAGAATCTTCAAGCTTGCTTACTTAGGGGCCGTTAAGAAATAACCAATACTTTTTATCCATTTCTTTACGGCCCCTTATGCCGTTCATGAACCTAAAAAGTACTGGTTATTTTTGAACAACGGCTTACGCAAAGCTCAACTATTAAACTTCTCCTCACAGGAAAGGGTTAATTCATTCTGCTGCGCCGCCAGCACCTGCTTGGCCTGGACCACATCACGTCCAATCTGGGCGGCAAGCTCCTGCACGCCTGCAAATTTCTGTTCGCCACGCAGGAATTGCAACAGGTTCACCTTAATGGGCTTCCCGTAAATATCTTGATTAAAATCAAATATATGGGTTTCAGCGACCAGCTTTTCCTCGCCAAAGGTGGGATTATACCCGATATTCAACACGCCCCCGTAACACCTGCCATCACAAATCACTTGGGTTACATAGACGCCGATCTTGGGGAGCAGGTCTTCCGCGTCCAAATGCAGATTGGCGGTGGGAAAACCTATCTCCTTGCTGCCCCGCTGCTTACCGACCTGAACTTCCCCACGGATTTGATAGAAACGGCCCAGCAACCTTCTGGCCTCTGCCATCCGCCCTTCCGCGATTAATTCCCGTACCTTGGTTGAACTGACCAACATCCCGTTTTCATAATGGGCCTCGACCACCGTCACCGGAAATCCTTTTTCAAGTCCCTGTTTCCGCAGAAAAGGAATATCGCCGGTCCTCCCCTTGCCAAAGGCGTAATCGTACCCGACCACCAGTTCCTTGACGCCGATCCGTTTCTTGAGGATCTCGTCAACAAAATGGACGGCGGAGGTAGCGGCAAATTGCAGGGTAAAAGGCACAATCACCAGGACATCAATCCCGGCATGACCGATCAGCTCTATCTTCTGAGCGCATGTTGAAATAAGTTTAATCCCCTCGGGCCGCAGCACCTGCAAGGGATGGGGGTCAAAGGTAACGGCGACACTGGTGCCCTGATGGCGATAGGCCCGCTGTACCACCTCACCAAACAACAGTTGATGACCAAGATGCACCCCGTCAAAGTTGCCTATGGTGACACAGGCATGGGGGAAAGTGCTGTCGATAGCCTCAAGTTCTCGGAAAATTTTCATTATCAGCCCCGTCCTTCTCTTTTTTTTAAGCCCGTTTTCAAGAAAGTCTTGACAAAAACCGTCCAAACCAGCATATTGTTCCTCGTTGTGCCGTAGTGGCGGAATGGCAGACGCGCTAGGTTCAGGTCCTAGTGGGGGTTTCCTCGTGGAAGTTCGAGTCTTCTCTACGGTACCAAATTGATTAAAGGGTTACGATCTCTCGAGATTGTAACCCTTTTTTTATTGACTGCGCTCTTTTTCCGCTCGTCCTGCTGTAAGCCGTTGCAAATAAATAACATGGCCGCTTCAATATTCGGACCGGCTCCTTGTATGATCTCTGGCTGATGTAGTCTACCAGACGCCACGCCAGAAAACAGCGAAACAGATTGCTGTTTTCTGGACGTTGCATAAGAGGCCGTAAACTGAAAAGAGCAAAAAGAGCATTGCTCTTTTCAGTAATGGCCTCTAAACATATCTCCAATCGACCTGTGCCGTATAGCACGAAACAGCAATTCCCGCAATCCTGATGAGTTCCAGCACCGTAAACTCTCCCTCAAAGCTTTCAGCGAATCCTAAATTTGCCAAAAGAGTATTCAATGCCTAAGATACTGGCAACGATAATCGCGAGACTCCAACCTTTGCCCATTGCTTCCCTTATCCTCTCTCTTCTCTCTAATCAGATATGGCCTCCCAGCCCGCAACTACGCCCGATCATCTCATCCTCACCACCGACCTGGAAGAGACCGCCCTCATCTGGAACTTAGTGCTTTCCGCAGTTCAGATCCCCCACCATATTCACCGTGCCGACAATGCCAACTGGCAGCTTTTCGTGGCAGCCAATAAAGAATTACGAGCCATCCATGAGATAGAAAGCTATTTTGCCGAAAACAGAGACTGGCCGCCAGCCCCGCCCATACCTGACAATGATTTCACCCCGCTGCTGCAACCCCCGACCCTGCTCCTGATCGGGGCCATGATCCTCTTTTTTTCTGTGACCGGCCCCTGGGAAAAACACTCCCTCTGGTTTACGCAAGGGGCCGGTCACGGGGCCCGCATCCTCCAAGACGGAGAATGGTGGCGGCTGTTGACGGCTCTTACCCTCCATGCCGACACAGTACATCTGCTGAGCAACTGCCTCATCGGCGGCTGGCTCATTCATTTTTTCTGCCGACTTACCGGTACGGGCCTGGGGCTCTGTTCCTTACTCCTTACCGCCGGTGGCGCCAATCTGATCAATGTCATTATTCATGGTCCAGATCATCAGTTTGTCGGATTTTCCACAGCGGTGTTTGCGGTCATTGGCATGCTGGCCACCCTCAGCCACCAAGCCCGAAAAAAATTCACTGGTGCTCATTTTCTCATCCCCATCATGGCCGGGGCAGCACTTCTGGCCGCACTCGGCAGCTCCGGTGAACGCACCGATCTTGGGGCCCATCTCTTCGGCCTGCTCTGCGGCCTGATTGCTGGACATATCCTGGGAGGTGAGCCACTCCGCAGCCTGCGTCATTCCTTTTTATTCCAAAGCCTGTCTTTTCTCCTGTTTCTGACCCTGCTCATCGGAAGTTGGCTCCTGGCCCTTCAACCATAGCCATGGCAGCCTCGCCTCTTGACAATATAAATCACCCCTGTATCTTATAAAGGGATCTATCAAGAGACACCTTTGTCCATCCATACCCATTTCAAAGGTCTCATTTTGATTGGCAAGCCCTTAGAAAAGACTTAATCTGTCAACTCTTTGTTTCAAATTTCTCTTTTTTCCAACAAGGCAGCAAGCAGACTCGCTCATCATACACTCAAAAGCAGGAGAACAACTCTATGTCCAACCAGGATCAACAACCGCCATGGGGTCAGAAAAAAAAGCCCCAGACCCCTGAAGAATGGGTGGCCCTCGTCATTAAAAAGCTCCAGGACTACTTCGCGGACACACAAAAACCAAGCAAGGGAGATGCGGGAACGCCCCCCCCCAATCAGCCAGGCAACCCCATGGCCGGGGTCGGAAAAATCCTGACATTCATCTTCGCCATCCTGGTACTGCAAGGAATCTATGCCTCTTTTTACAAGATTTCACCGGGCGAGGTAGGGGTGGTGCTCCGTCTGGGACAATACTCTCAGACCACTCAATCAGGACTGCACTTCAAATTCCCCCTGATCGACACCCTGTACAAGGTGGATGTGGAAGGGATTCGCAAAGAAGAGTTTGGTTTTCGCAGCCGCTCCCCTGGCCAGCAAAGCACCTTTGATCGCAGTGGTTTTGACACCGAATCACTGATGCTCACGGCTGACACCAATGTGATCAATGTCGCCTGGATCGTCCAGTACCGGGTCCACGATCCCCTCACCTTTCTCTTCAAGGTCAAAGACGTGCGACAGGCGGTGCGTGATATCTCCGAGAGTATCACCAGAAGGGTGGTCGGCAATATGGATTTCGACTATGTCTTGGGCAACCGTGACCTGCTGGCGACGGGCGTCAAAAAAGAGATGCAGATGCAATTGGATAAACTTGAGGCCGGAGTCTCCATCGGCACCGTCCAATTTCAGGATATCAACCCGCCGGAACCGGTTAAACCAGCATTCAACGAGGTCAACGAGGCAGATCAGGACATGAAACGGCTGGTGAACGAGGCCGAAGAGACCTACAACAAGGTCATCCCCAAGGCCCGTGGTGACGCCAAGAAGACGATTGAAGAGGCCCATGGCTACGCCGTGGCCCGAGTCAATGAGGCCCAGGGTGAAACCGGACGTTTTCTCGCAATCCTCAAGGAGTATAAAAACGCCCCCGAGGTCACTCGCAGGCGCATGTACCTGGAGACTATGCAGACAATCATGCCGGAGGTCGCGTCTGTCTATGTGCTCGATGAAGACCAGAAATCACCGCTCCCCCTGCTCAACCTCTCCGCCCCGCAAGGCCTTCCCAAACCAATTCAACAAGGAAACTAATAATGAAACAATTCGCCCAATTTTTGATAGCCGGCCTTGTACTTCTGGGGATTGTGGTCATCTATGATGGCTTCTTCATCCTTGAAGAGGGCTCACAGGCGGTTATCACCCAGTTCGGTGCCCCGGTCGGCACCCCAACGACCAGCGCCGGCCTGCACCTGAAAGCTCCCTTTATTCAGCAGGTCAACCTGTTTGACAAAAAAATCCATATCTGGGATGGCGACCCCAATCAGATCCCAACCAGGGACAAGACCTATGTCTATCTTGATGTCACCGCCCGCTGGCGGATCGCAGACGCCTTGAAATATATGCAGGCAGTCAAGACGGAGACCCGCGCCCAGTCGATGCTTGACGACATTATTGACGGTACGGTGCGGGATACGGTGAATAAGAATGATCTGATTGAGATTGTTCGTAGCTCAGACTGGTCTGAGGAGACCATGACCGACACCAGTAAAAGTTCAAGCGATGCGCCCAAACGTGGCCGCGACGTAATTACCGATTATATCCTGGAAACAGCGGCCAAAGCGACCACGCAATATGGGATTGAACTGATTGATGTCATGTTCAAGCGAGTGAACTATATTGAGTCAGTGCGGATCAAGGTGTATGATCGGATGATCTCGGAGCGGAAACGGATTGCCGCTGAAAAACGCTCCACCGGTGAGGGACAGAAGGCGGAAATCCTGGGCACCGTTGACCGGGAGTTAAAAGTGATCACCTCCACTGCCCAGCGCGATTCCATAGGTATCAAGGGCAAGGCTGATGCCGAGGCCACCAGAATATTTGGTGAGGCCTATAGCCAAGACCCAGAATTTTACGCCTTTACCAAGACCTTGGACAGCTATGAGGACATAATCGGCGATAAGACTTCCCTGGTTCTCTCCTCCGATTCAGATATCTTTCGCTATCTGAAGAGTATCAACGGCAAAAAATAACCCAAGCGCTCCCCATTACACCGCCCATCCTACTCGTCCGGATCATTCATTCGGTTCTGACAGATAGGACGGGCGGTGCTCTCGAATATAGGGGACACGCCCCTTCTCCTCCAAAAGCCGCTCCAGCTCCTCCAATTTATCCTCGTCCGTAAGCTCTTCAACACCAAGTTGCTCGAAGCGGCACCCACATCGGCTGAGCTGCCCATCGCACCAAGGACAGACCTCCACTGGACACCCAAGAAGATGATATTCTCCGGTTGCCACCAAACAGACAGGACATAACCTTGAGCCTGGCGCACTCGCCGGCTCATACTCTTCACAGGACGCAAGTACTGGACATTTTCCAAGGAAGTCATCGGAATCAGTATAACCGAAGAAAACAAGCAGTTCCGGATCCAAGACTTCCTGACCATATTCGCCCAGCAACAGTGCCTGCTGGTCGGTAGCCAGATAAAGGTAATTATGCCTTGCAGTGGTAACCCCCAACAAAAAGATGCCCTCTTTTTGCCGGATCATGGCAATCCGGCCAATGGCCTCTTCGTGGGTCTCGGGAAGCGAGGTATAAAAGGCCCGCATCAGTTGCAAGGCCAGGGCATCATTTCGATAGCGCTGGAGCAATTCAAGCCCAATCTGCTGTTCACTCGCTTGCACCCCATATTGAATAAAAAGCTCCACCTCACTGACAATCTCCGCTATCTTTTTTAAAACCTGCATTATCACCTCACTTTAGGTCGCACGAATAGGCGCCAATTTTCTTAATCCACGATGTTGTTTCGGCAGCTATATCAGAGGCCTTACTGATTGCAGTCACCACCGCAATCCTTCTTGCGCCGACCGCACACAACTCGGGGATATGAGTTACCTTGATTCCACCCATCACCGTAAAAGGCAAAGGGCAAACCTTGGTGAATTGCTCAACGGCCTGTGGCCCGATAAACTCACGCAAACCCTGTTTTGTTGCCGTAGTATATAAAGGGCCAATATTAAAATAAGAGACAGGACACGCCCCTTGGGCCACCTCCTCCCCTAATTTCCTGGCCTGGTCCAGCGTATTACAGGAAAGACCGATCAAAAAATCAGGGGCCAGCTTTCTGATCTCCAAAGGCGGCAGATCATTCTGGCCCACATGCATACCGTCGGCATCTGCAAGTAGAGCGATATCCAATCTATCATTTAAGAGAAACAGAGCACCAGCCTCTCTGGTCTTGACCCGAAAATAATGGGCCTTCGCCAGAAGTTCACGATCACTACTCTCTTTGTCCCGAAGTTGCACGATCCGCGCCCCACCGGCCAAAACCCCATCCAGCCATTCCCGGTCCGTTCTACCTGCGGCCAGTCTCTCACAACTTACCGGATAGAGAGTTACCTCGTTGACAAATTGTTGCAGCCTTTGCGCATACAGGCCATGACTCAACTCATGATTCCTCTTGTTTCCTACCATTTTATTCATCCCCCTTCTCTCAATTGCCTTCCCCTCTTGCCTGTCGTAACAGACTGAAACATGAAGCTTTGCCTAAAAAACAAAGCAACATTTTACGATATTTTTTCACAAGCTTACTTGTTTCCATAAAAAAACGCATTAAAATCGCATTATATTGTAGCATTCAAGAAATAAGTAGGGTATAAGTAACAAGATACTTAGAACAAGTACCTAAGCACATTCTTTTCTCGTCACCTCGCCGCTGTGTTTTTCGCATCGTTTAATGTCGTTAAAGTTTCTGCTGATAACTTACCAGGAATAATTGCGATCGCCTTTTTTTGCCAGCAACCTTCCTGCAGAAACACCAAACATCTATTCGACAAAGAGTGCATTTTACATCTCTTCATTTGTGACAACACGACAACAGAACATTCCGGTCAGAATCGAATTTGCCTACCCCTTCAGCACATTCTTCCTTTTTTCCAGACCCAAAAAAGAATCCATCCTGATAGAGATAAAACGATGCAAGCCACATCACCGATGTTCAGACATATTACAATCGGGATATGGCAAGCAAGAAAGAACAATAACCAGTTGTAAAAGCAGTACCCCATCCACAAGGAGTTTTAATGAGTTTTACAGTCTTTAATTTTCACCCGCAGATCATCACCGCTATCGAGAAATGCGGTTACACCGTACCCACACCTATTCAACAACAAGCAATACCGCCTGTTCTCGAAGGTCGCGACCTTCTGGGCCTGGCCCAGACCGGAACCGGCAAAACCGCCGCCTTTGTGCTCCCCACCTTGCAACGACTTCTCGATGGTCCCCGTAAGAGCATCCGGGCCTTGATCGTAGCCCCAACCCGCGAACTTGCAGAGCAGATCCACAGTTACATTGAAAAAATGGCTCACATGACCAACCTGCGCAGCGCCGTCATTTATGGCGGGGTCAGCAAAAAGACCCAAGCCATGAAGATTCGCGCCGGAGTCGAAATTGTTGTCGCCTGCCCTGGGCGCCTGCTGGATCATATGAACGACCGTGTAATCAACCTGTCCCAGGTTGAGATCCTGATTCTCGACGAGGCCGATCATATGTTCGACAAGGGTTTTCTGCCGGATATTCGCCGGATACTGAAATCTATTCCAAAAAAACGCCAATCCCTGGTCTTCTCGGCCACCATGCCCAAGGAGATCCGCCATCTGGCCGAGGATATTCTTGATAATCCGGCCACGGTCCAGATCAATCATACCCAGGCGGCAGCATCCATCACCCATGCCTTGATTCCTGTAGAACAAAGGCGTAAGACTGATTTGCTGAAAAGTATCATCGAACAAAAAGGGATGACGACCACCCTGGTCTTCACCAAGACAAAATACAAGGCTAAAAATGTGGCTCAGCAACTGGAGAATTCCGGTTACCGCGCCACCTCGATCCAGGGAAATTTGTCTCAAAGCAAAAGACAACAGGCCCTTGATGGCTTCAAGAGCGGCACCTTCAATATCTTGGTCGCAACCGATATCGCCGCCCGAGGCATTGATGTCTCCGGGATTTCACATGTCATCAATTACGATGTTCCCGACACCGCCGAAGCCTATACCCATCGTACCGGTCGAACTGGCCGCGCAGCCTGTACCGGCGAGGCCTTCACCTTTATGACGGCCGGTGATGACAAGATGATCAAACTTATTGAGCAGACCTTGGGTAAAAAAATTGCTCGGGAAACCGTGCCCGGTTTTAACGTTGATGCCCAGGACAGAATCGACGACGAGGCTGCCAAAAGAGCCCTGCCGGCAAGATCATGGAATAAGAAAAAGACAACATCAACGACTACCGCCCCTAAGCAGAATCAGCACAAGCGGGCTCAGGCGGTCGATTTTGGTGTCTCCACATTATCAAAAAGAGTAGGAGCCGTTACGAAATAACTTGGCTTTTTATAACTATTTCGTTACGGCTCCTTATGCCGTTTCGAATACCCAAGTGGTCATATTTATTTATATCGGCTAAGATGTAAAAACAGGTTTCACCCCCCAAGAATGACTAAAAAATTACTTGAGGCAAACACGCCAGATTATTGATGACAATAGTTGTAGCAAGAGTCTGGTGTTATTAAAAAAAGGTTTCCAGATGGAAGCACGTACAAAGGAGTAGTAAAAATGGCAGAAGGTACAGTAAAATGGTTTAACGATTCTAAGGGTTTTGGTTTTATTGAGCAGGATGGCGGAAAGGATGTTTTCGTTCATCACTCAGCAATCCAGGGCTCCGGCTTCAAGTCTTTGGACGAGGGCGCACGCGTCAAATTTGACGTAGTTGATGGCGCCAAAGGCCCAGCCGCTGAGAACGTTACAAAACTGTAAAAACAGGTTGTAAAAAAAGAGCAAAAAAAAAGCCCCGCATTCGTGCGGGGCTTTTTTTTTGCTCTTCCTCTCCTCTCATCCGCCCTTACCCTGACCGTTATCAAAAGACAACTGTAACATTGTACACCCGTAACGGCATAAGGATCTGTAGGGAACGATTTAAAATCATAGTGATTATTTCTTAACGGCCCCTAAATTTTTACCTATCTCAAAATTGACTACCAGAGGCACATCTAAGGACAAGGCCTCTTCCATTGCCGTCCTGACCATTTCCTTTGTCTTTTCCACTTCTGACTCCGGTAGCTCAAAGACCAATTCATCATGGATCTGCAGGAGAAGACGCGCAGCAAGCCCACTTTTTTCCAAGGCCTTGACCACTTTAATCATGGCCATTTTCATGATATCGGCTGCCGTTCCCTGGATGGGGGTATTGATGGCCGTGCGTTCCGCAAACTCCCTGTCCGTTTTATTCTTGGCGTTAATATCCGGTAACATCCGGCGTCGATGCAACAGGGTAGTGACAAAGCCATCCACCCGTGCCTTGGCCACAATATCCTCCATAAATTGTTTAACCCCTCGATACAAC
>DDWW01000056.1 GCA_002347085.1 Desulfobulbaceae bacterium UBA2276
TGGGCCAGCTCCAACTCAACCTGAGGAAGGGGTTTGTGATATACCCCCTGTTCCGCCGAAGAGAGACAGTAACTACAGGAAAAAGGACAGCCTCGGGAACTTTCATAATAGATATTCCGGTCTTGCAGGTGCGAGTAAAAATCCTCTTCCCGATAGGGTGAAAAAAGAGCGCGGTCTGGCATCCGCAGAAATGACCCTCCATAGCAAGGCTGGAGCTCCTTTCGTTCCAGATCCCGGTAAAAGTCCCCGCTCAGGGCCTCCATGTCACCGCTGACCACCGTGCACTGCGTTGAGCACTGACTGGAAGCAAGGTTGCGGCCAACAACCACGGCCTGAGGCCCACCCACCACCACCCCACAGCCGGGCAGACAGGCGGTGAGATCCCGAATCAACTGTTCCACGCGATCAGAGTTCCAGACCGCCACCGAAAAAAAGATATAATCAGGGCACCCCTGACTGAGACGCAGCAGGGTTTCATAATAGGAGTCATTGATGGTAAGCTGACACAACTCAGATGCCACCCCCGGACAGTTCTTCTCCAGCTCATTGCGAACATGGAACAAGGCCAGACAGGAATGGGTAAAACGGGCGTTAAGGGCTACAATCTTGATCCGCATTGTTAACCTTTCTGGCAATCACCCCACCAGCAACAACCAGTCTGGGGACAGGAGGTAATTCCCGTCTGAAAACAAGGCGTATTTCCTTCCTGGATCTGAATTGCCCTGATCAAATCTGCCTTGAGCATTTTAGAGCCATTGATTCCCCTTTCCTTTGCCATTTGCTTGATCTCTTTTACCGTCATGCCACTATCCTCCTCTTTGAAATGTTGTGATTCGTATACAATGGACAAGCCCTCAATCTTCTTTTTTGAGAATTACTTTTTTGATACCATCATCAATATCCAGACTATTTCTTATAATCATTCAACATACAAGCAGAAAAGTCAAATGGACCTGCCCAACTTTATCTACACTCATGATTTCCGAATCTCTGAGACAGCAAATAGCCAAGCCGTTGTCAAAGAATAGCCGCAACCTTGAAATATCGTGAACGGCAGAAGAAACCCAAAACAGATTTTACATAAATACTTGTGTTATGCGAGCAAAATTCATTGTTGATACCCCAGAGAGCACAATCCAGGGCGCTGACCACATAGCAAATGGAGTCCTATTTTTTCAAACTCGCACGACTCCCAACCTGATCGCCCCTAAATCGCAAACCTTACTCATTGCTGACCTTCAAGTATGATGATCAAGAGCAGGGCCAGTGAACTTGCCGCCACCCTTGCCTCGCAATTCCTGTTCTCATAAAGAGAAAAAATGATTGACGCGGCCATTCGCCATGAGTATATAGCTAAATAGCTATATATAAATATAAAGAGGTGGGGATGAAAAATTTTGTCAAGGTCATGAAGGCCCTTTCCGATCCGAACAGGGTCAAGATTATCAAGATGCTCCAGTTAAGAGACAGCCTGTGCGTCTGCGAGATACGGGCTGTATTGAAGCTGGCCCAGCCCACTGTGTCCAAGCACCTCAAAGTGCTGGAAGAAGCGGGGCTGGTCACCTCTGAAAAGGACAAGCTCTGGGTCAACTTTCGGCTGCACCCGGACACCGATTCACCATACATCGTCGCCATGCTGGGACAGCTCAAAAACTGGCTGAACGAAACGCCGGAGATCGTGGAAATCCACCAGCTCCTGCCCGCCATCAACCGTAACGATATCTGCAAACTCTGAGGAAAGACGCCATGCAGCCCATCACCTCTATCAAACAACACAACCAGGTATCTACCCCGCAACCTGGATCACCACTTCCGGCCTCGGCAAAAGTAAAATATATATTGATTGGCCTGGCCGGGATTGGCCTCTGGCTTGCCCTGTACCGGCAGCTGCACCGCCTGGCCGAACTCCTTGCCTTTTCCGTGCTCGGCCTGAAACCAGGCAGTCATCTCGGCGAGGCCGTGCTCTTCTTTTTCTACGACACCCCCAAGGTGCTGATGCTGCTCGTCCTCATCGTCTTTGGTGTGGGCATCCTGCGTTCCTTTTTCACCCCCGAACGGACGCGCAAGATCCTGGCCGGCAAGCGCGAGTCCGTGGGCAATGTCCTTGCCGCCCTGCTCGGCATCGTCACCCCTTTCTGCTCCTGCTCGGCCGTGCCGCTCTTCATCGGCTTTGTCACCGCCGGCGTGCCCTTGGGCGTCACCTTCTCCTTCTTGATCTCCGCCCCCATGGTCAACGAAATCGCCCTGGTGCTTTTGTACGGGCTTCTGGGGTGGAAGGTGGCGGCCATCTATCTGGGAACCGGCCTGCTGATCGCCATTGTCGCCGGCTGGACCATCGGCCGTCTGCACATGGAACACGGTATCGAAGACTGGGTGCGGGAGATGCACATCAATGCTGCCGATATCCCGGATGAGAAACTGACCTGGACCGATCGGTTTGATCACGGCCAGACGGCGGTGCGGGACATCGTCGGCAAGGTCTGGATCTATGTGGTTGCCGGGATTGCGGTGGGCGCCGGCATCCACGGCTTCGTGCCCGAGGGCTTCATGGCCCAGATCATGGGCAAGGACGCCTGGTGGTCGGTTCCGGTGGCTGTAGTGATCGGCATCCCCATGTATTCCAACGCCGCCGGCATCGTGCCGGTGGTGGAGGCCCTGCTTGGCAAGGGGGCGGCGCTGGGGACTGTACTCGCCTTCATGATGGCCGTCATCGCCCTGTCATTGCCGGAAATGGTCATTCTCCGGAAAGTTCTCAAGCCGCAGCTCATTGCGGTATTTATCGGTGTGGTAGGCGCCGGCATCATGCTGGTCGGTTATCTCTTCAATTTTATTATTTAAGATGGAGGTTGATCATGGAGATCAAGGTATTGGGACCGGGATGCGCAAAGTGTACGGAGGCTGAAAAAATCATGCGGGCCGCGGTTGAAGAGGCGGGTGTTGCAGCCACCATCGAAAAGATCAGCGACTTTCAGCAGATCGCCAAACATGGCGTTTTCTCGACCCCGGCGGTGGTTATCGACGGCCAGATCAAATGCGTCGGCAAGGTGCCTTCGAAGAATGAAGCCCTTGACTGGATCAGGAAATAAGGCGGATCAGGTCAAATATACCTGAAAGCAGCAGCGAAAAACCGGTGGCTCTTTCGCTGCTGCTCGTTCCCCCAACACATGCCCCCACCCTCCAGGAAATGCTCACCACCGCGGCCCGGCAGAATATGGCCAGGTCTTGCCTTTCTGCCATCTCAACACCTCACCTCAATCACCGGAAAACACCCATGACCAGACTCATCCTGCTGACAGCGCTGCTTACCCTGCCCCTTGTCCTTCCCCTCCAAATCCATGCCCAGACCCTGGACGACTATCTCACCGGCTTCACCTACCAGGAACGCAAGGCCATGAAGATCGACAGCGAGGAACTGGTGGAGCTGCTCAAGACCGGTGAGGCCCAGCTCATTGATATCCGTTTCCCTGAGGAATTCGCCGCCTGGAACATGGGATTTGCCAAAAACATCCCCCTCAACGAGCTGCCTTCCCGACTAGGCGAGCTGGACAAGAACAAACTCATCGTCACTGCCTGTCCCCATTATGACCGTTCCAGCATGGCCCGGCTCTATCTGGTCACCAAGGGCTACAAGGCCAGATACCTCAACGACGGCCTGCTGGGCCTGGCCAAACTGCTGCGGGGAGACGAGGCCCTGGAGTTCATCAACGCCACAACAACTAAAAAAGATCAATAAGACAGGTTGTTTCAGTAAAAATCCACATACTTAAGGAGCATATATGAAAACATCAACCCGCGTCCTCTTGCTGTTCATCTCTTTGCTGCTTCTCCCTGTTGCTGAGGGCAGGGCAGCCGAAACGATTGCACCGGTTCCCGGCATGGTCACCATGGTGGACCTGGGAGCCAGATCCTGTATCCCCTGCAAGATGATGGCTCCGATCCTGGAAGAACTGGAAAAAGAATACCAAGGCAAGGCCGCGATTATCTTTATTGATGTCTGGCAGAATGAGGATGAAGGAAAGCGGTTCGCGGTGAGCATGATCCCGACCCAGATCTTTTTTGACCGGAGCGGCAAGGAAGTGTACCGTCACACTGGTTTCCTCGAAAAACAGGCCATCGTTGACCGTATCGAAACCATGCTGGAACAGAAATAAGATGCTCGATCAACTCTTTTTGACGGTCAACGGCTGGATGACCGGCTCCATCGGCCTGGCGCTTGTGGGCAGCTTTCTCTGGGGGATGGTGAGCGTCCTCTTCAGCCCCTGCCATCTGGCCTCCATTCCCCTCATCATTGCCTATGTGGGTGGCCAGCAGAAGATAGTTGAAGGCAGGAAGGCGGCCCTGTTCGCCCTCCTCTTCAGCCTCGGGCTCTTCCTGACCATCGCCCTGATCGGCCTGCTCTGCGCCCTGCTTGGCCGGATGCTGGGGGATGTGGGGCCATACTGGACAATTCCCGTCGGCCTGCTGCTGATCTGGGTGGCCTTTGACATGCTGGGGGCGACGAGCAAATGCTCCCTGCCCGGCGGCGGACTTCTGGCCAGACTGCGGATCAAGGGGGCGGGCGGCGCCTTGATCCTCGGGCTGGCCTACGGATTCCTGTCCGGTTCCTGTACCTTCGGTTTCATCGCTCCGCTGCTCGCCATCATCACCGTCCAGGAAAAGATCGTCACCGGCCTGCTGCTAATCACCCTGTTCGCGGCTGGTCATTGCCTGCCCATAGCCGTGGCGGGCAGCTCCACCGCCCTGATCAGGAAGCTGCTTGAAAACAGCGCCATGCAACGGGCCGGGGGCTGGTTCAAACGAGGAGCCGGGGTATTGATTGGCGGACTGGGGATTTATTTCATCTCCCGACCCTTTATGTGAAAGCAATGCAAAACAAGGAGCGTCCACCATGCTTGGCACTGAATTTCAATTTTTAAAGTCGATAGACGTCCTCTCCGGACTGGATGATCACTTGATTAGTTTTCTTGCCGCCCGTCTGCATAAAAAAATATTCAGAAAAGGTGAGCATGTTTTTTTCCAGGGAGACGTGGTTTCCCATTTCTATTTTGTGGAAATGGGTCGGGTAGAAATCTACAAAAGCGATATGGACGGCAGAAAACTGACCCTGTGGTTCATTGAACCAAGAGACACCTTTTGTCTGGCAACCCTGCATACCCCGTCTGCCTTTGCCAACGCCCTGGTTGTTGAAGATACCATGCTGTACACCTTGAAGGAAAAGGATTTTGATGACTTTGCCTCCCAATCCGGAGAGATCACCACCCGATTTGTACACTGTATGTCGAAGAAGATGGCGCTCTATTCCGCCATGCTTGAGGATATGGCCTTTAAAGGGATAATGGCCAGGCTGGCCAAAGTACTGCTGGAATACCAGAAAAAAAATGCTGCATCTGGGACGGTCATCTGTAAACTGTCCCAAGGGGAACTTGCCTCCCTGATTGGTACCTGCCGGGAAGTTGTAGCCAGATCTCTGAGGAAACTGCGGGATGATGGCATTATTACCACCTCGCCATCTCGCCAGATTATGATCATCCAGCCGGAAAAGCTGAAAAGACTTTGTGATTAAACCGCAAATACGGGGCAGTCGGCCATCATCTTCAGCCGACCGCCCCGCCCCCAAACCCTCCCAATCGCCTCATGCATAAAAAGGAGAGAAGAAATGCCTGATTCGAACAAGAGGGAAATGAATTACATCTGCTCAAAATGTAATGGTTATTTCATAACAACCTTATGAGAAACTCTTTCCTTTAATCTTCTGATATTGGTTCGGCCCATTTAAACCGGATCCCTGTCTCTTGAGTGTTCACTTCTTTCTTTTCACTCTGCGGCATTACAGTCTGCTTTTTCCCGGATTCTTGCTGATTCACTGCTCCAGCAGGAGTCGCGGTCTGCGGCATAGAAACCCCGGTTATGCTATCGGTGGCCCCCTTCATCGTCACACCCTGGATGGTGCCTGTATATTGAATCACCACCGCATTGCCGGAGGTAAGATGCACTATCATCTCTTCTGCAAAAGCCGTACTGCTCGAAATAAGTCCAAACAGGATAAAGAGGATTGTCTTTTTCATATTTTCCCCTGATGGTGTGTTGTTCCGCCATCTTATTTACCCCCCATTCAGGCCGGGGAGAACAGACCTTCCTGCCGTGATAGACAAGAAGATCTGTAAATAAAGTGATACCTTAAAATGAAACCATGAACATGGCGGTCATCGTGCCGTAGTTGTCTGTTAAATCATGAGGGGTAGCGGCAGTAAGGTCAGTATAGTCAGCAAGATCCGTGGGCTTGTCATAGTCTGTACGATAGTATTCCAGGGTAAATCGGATCTGGTCATTGCCCTTCACATAGTAATTTATCCCGATCCCTGACTGTTGCACTCCCTGATCGTTGACATTCAAGAGATTGGCCAGATTCCAATCTTCATAACGGACAAAGGGTTGAAGTTTACCTTTTGCTCCCACGGTAAGTGGGAGAACGTAACCGATCTTGACATAATAGCCGTCCCTCTGACCTGTGGCCCCACCTACTATAGTTGCCAGATCCCCAGGAGCGCGGGCGGTCAGGTAAGCATCTTCAAAATCAACATCGAGATAAAGGGCCGTGGCGGTAATAACCCCGTTGTTGGCAAAGGGGTATTCAAAGAAAACATCTGCAGTATAGGCCGTGTAATCCACCGCCTCTTCACCGGTTACCACCGCAGCCAATGGATTGGTGGCAGATGCCTTCGTGTTCTTATAAGCAGCATCCGCCTCATAAGCCCCGGCAGCACCCAATGTCAAGATCTTGCCTTTTTTCCCGAGATAGGTGCCCTTGTACCCGCCGGCACTGGCGCTGGTCTCAGGGTCGAGAAAGGAATAGTGGATTCGAGCCACATATTCGAGGTTGCTTTCGGGTTCAGCACTGGTGGTAAAGGTCTTGTCAACAAACGGATTATAGAAACTGGCCGCACCCTCACGTCCTTCCATGACTCCGGCGAAGTATTTCAAATGATTATCGACAAAACTGCCAGTGGCCACAAAGCCCATATCCCGGCTGTTCTTGGTGGCGTCCGTGCCATAGGGTGAATAGACAAAAGAGGACCGCTCGTGGCTCAACGGGCTGAAACATTCGTCGAGATTGGCGCGGGTCAGAGGGATCTTGGTCAGACCGAGTTTAATGTTAAGCATATCGTTAAACATTCCGACGAGATAGCCATCCGTCAACCTGATTTGGGAATTGGTCTTGCTGTTATTTTTGGCGAGTTCATAACCGCCGCCTCCGAAATTACGGGTGGCACTGGTACCGCCGCAGGTCTGGAACTTGGCGCCCCAGGTGTCGTCAAACATACCGGTGAAGACGATTCTCGCCCTGCGCAGATCAGCATCCCAGCGGCTACCCTCTCCATCCTGGCCGGAACCAAAATCAGTATTATCAAGTATGCCCTGAAATTTCACATCAAGCTGCAGATAGCCGCCATTAGTCCCGAAATCAATCTGTGGCCCGGCGACAGCCGAACCTGCCAGTAGCAATCCTCCTGCCAGAGTTGCCCCCAATGCCATCGTTGTCTTGAAATACCTTTTTTTCATGATTCCCTTCCTCCTGTAAAAAAATAAGATTGATAAAAAAACCTCTTGAGGCGTTCTTTATCATGACAGGAATGAGGACAACAATGACCTGAGTTACATGCTGGTGTAACAAAAGTCACAGTTTCTTCCTCTTGCGATGGAAAAGCGGCAGAAAAATTTTACAGGTAATCGCCTTGACAATATCCGCCTACGCGGATACACCTAATCATATAAAGACAACAGCACACCTTTTCAAAGCCCTTTCTGAGACAATTCGGCTACGGATTCTTGCCTTGTTGGCTGTGAGGGCGAACGATGCGTCTGCAACCTGATGGCCGTACTCGACCTGCCGCAATCCAAGGTTTCGCGCCATCTTGCCGCCTCACTTGCTGCCCCGGATGGATCAAGCCACCGATTTTTTTATCTGAATGGCGGCCCCGACATCATGCTGGTCGGCTATTTCTCTAAGATTATCATCTGATACGGAGGTCAATCATGGAAATCAAGATACTGGGACCGGGATGCTCAAAGTGTAAGGAAGTTGAGGCGATCTTGACTACAGCAATGGCGGAGTCAGGGGGCACTGCCACAATCGAGAAGATCAGCGATTTTCAGCAGATCGCCAAACACGGCGTCTTCTCTACCCCGGCGGTGGTGATCGACGGCCAGGTCAAATGCGTCGGCAAGGTGCCGACGAAGGATGAAGCCTTGGCCTGGCTCAAAAAATGAGTATGCGTCAATCCTGCAGAATATGATATGCCGGCGATAGGCCGGAAAGGCAGGTTTTGCTGACTCAACGGGGCAGTTCTTGGTGCCGTCACGGCAAAAGCCCCAGACGGTAACCTTCAACGCATGAAGGAGAAATGGTCATGGAATGGAAACGTGATTGGAAGGCGCTTGGCGCCATGATTGCCGGTTTTCTCGCCTGCTACTATCTGCCGGTGGGTTGGCCCCGTTTTGACGCCGCCGTACTGGAGGCCTTTCATCTGGTCAAGTGGTACGCCCGTGAGCATGTCCTGCTCTGCCTGATCCCGGCCTTCTTCATCGCCGGCGCCATTGCCGTATTTGTCAGCCAGGCCTCGGTACTCAAGTATCTCGGTCCCAAGGCCAACAAGGTTCTGGCCTATGGGGTCGCCTCAATTTCCGGCACCATTCTCGCGGTCTGTTCCTGTACCGTTCTGCCCCTGTTCGCCGGCATTTACCGGATGGGGGCCGGACTCGGCCCGGCCTGCGCCTTTCTCTATTCGGGTCCGGCCATCAATGTCCTGGCCATCGTCATGACCGCCCGGATTCTTGGCCCGGAACTGGGTGTAGCCCGGGCGATCGGTGCAGTGGCCTTCAGCGTGGTTATCGGTCTCCTGATGGAGCTCTTCTTCAGAGAAAAGATGGAAAGCGACCAGCCGATCTACCTGCCGGATGATGAAAAGACCAGGCCGCTGTGGCAGACCGCCTTTTATTTCGCCACCATGGTCGGCATCCTGGTCTTTGCCAACTGGGGGAAACCGCTCGAAACCTCCGGCCTCTGGCATACGATTTACAGCGTCAAATGGTGGATCACCAGCGGTTTTGCCATCCTTCTCGGCCTTGAACTGGCGACCTGGTTCAGGATATCCTGGTGGAAACTGTTGATCGCCGCCCTGGCTGTTCTGGTAGTGGCTTTGGCCTTTCCGGCCATGCCGCTTGCCCCTTTCGGGATCGGGGTTGTCGCCCTTTCCTACCTGACCAGCACCAGGGAGGACGAAGCCGGTCAATGGTTCAACTCTTCATGGGACTTCGCCAAGCAGATTCTGCCGCTGCTGCTCTTCGGCGTGCTGATCGCTGGACTGCTGCTCGGCCGCCAGGGGCATGAAGGACTTATCCCGTCTGTTTGGGTGGCACGCGCGGTGGGCGGCAACTCGCTGCTCTCTAACTTTGTCGCCTCCTTTGCCGGGGCCTTCATGTACTTCGCCACCCTCACCGAGGTGCCCATTGTTCAGGGGTTGATGAGCGCCGGTATGGGCAAAGGGCCCGCACTGGCCCTGCTTCTGGCCGGTCCGGCCCTGAGCCTGCCCAACATGCTGGTCATCCGCAGCATCATGGGCAACAAGAAGACGGTGGTGTTCGTCGGTCTGGTCATTGGTCTGGCGACCATTTGCGGCTATCTCTTCGGTGCCGTGTTTGCGTGACATGGAGGGGTTGCCAGGACTTGCAGATCGCCTGCCTGAGACCCGAACTTGACAAACAAAATGGGATGTAAAAAGGAGAATCATGGATATCGATGTCAAAATTCTGGGGCCTGGATGTAAAAATTGTCTGGAAGCGGCCAATAGAGTCCGGATGACGGCCAAAGAGCATGGCCTGCCGGTACAGATAGAAAAGATCGGCAATACCGACAGGATTGCCCAGTTCGGCGTCATAATGACACCAGCCGTGGTCGTTAACGGGGACGTGAAGTGTGTGTGGGGCGGGTGCCCAGCCCTGCCGAAGTCCTGACTTGGCTCCAAAAAGCAGGGGACAGAGAAAACCGACCTGCCTGACCAGCCATTTTGCCCTAAAGTAGTTTTGAAAACAGGGCTCAAAGCATTCGTCAACTGCCAACAGTTACCTTGACTATATCCGCCTATGCGGATATAGGATATATCATGAAGACAACAGCACACCTTTTCAAGGCCCTATCTGAGACAATTCGGTTGCGGATTCTTGCCCTGCTGATTGAGGGCGAACGATGCGTCTGCGACTTGATGGCGGTGCTCGACCTGCCGCAATCCACAGTGTCACGCCATCTTGCCACCCTGCGCAATGCCGGTTGGATCCAGGGGCGGCGTCAGGGCCTGTGGATGTACTACCGATTGGCCGGAGCGGAGAACCCCGTCCAGCAACAGGTTCTGGAGATGCTCCGGCGTGAGCTTGTCGCCCTGCCCCAGGGGAAAACAGATCAGGAGGCGCTTGCCGCCTACCTTGTCACCAAAACCGAGACAACCTGTAAACGCTGAGCTATTCCGAGTTCTCAGCCCTTCCCAGGAGAACCACCATGCCGGATACCGGAAAAAATTTGAGTTTTCTCGACCGTTTTCTCACCCTGTGGATATTTCTGGCCATGTTTGTCGGCGTGGCCGGGGGGTATTTCTATCCCTCCATCCGTGATATCATCAACTCCTTCCAGGTGGGGACCACCAACATCCCCATCGCCATCGGCCTGATCCTCATGATGTATCCGCCGCTGGCCAAGGTGCGCTATGAAAAGCTGCATGAGGTGTTCCGCAACGGCAAGGTGCTTCTGCTCTCGCTCGTCCAGAACTGGATCATCGGCCCCATCCTCATGTTCGGGCTGGCTGTGGCCTTTCTCTCCGGCCATCACGAATACATGGTGGGGCTGATCCTCATCGGTCTCGCCCGCTGCATCGCCATGGTCATCGTCTGGAACGACCTGGCCGACGGCGACCGCGAATACTGCGCCGGGCTGGTCGCCTTCAACTCCATCTTTCAGGTCCTCTTCTTCTCCTTCTACGCCTGGCTCTTCATCACCATCGTTCCCGGCTGGCTGGACATTGAAGGCGCGGTGGTTGACATCTCCATGGGCCAGATCGCCGAGTCGGTCTTCATCTATCTCGGCATCCCCTTCATCGCCGGGATGCTGACCCGGCTGATTGGTGTCAGGCTCAAGGGCGAGGCATGGTACAAGGAAAAGCTGATCCCCCGGATCAGCCCCTTCACCCTGATCTTTCTGCTCTTCACCATCATGGTCATGTTCTCCCTCAAGGGCGAATACATCGTCCAACTGCCACTCGATGTGGTGCGCATCGCCATCCCGCTCACCATCTATTTTCTGATCATGTTTATGGTCTCTTTCTTCCTGTCCATGAAGGCCGGGGCCACCTATGAGCAGTCGGCCACCCTCTCATTTACCGCCGCTTCCAACAACTTCGAGCTGGCCATTGCCGTGGCCATCGCCGTTTTCGGCATCGATTCCGGCCAGGCCTTCGCCGCCGTGATCGGGCCGTTGGTCGAGGTGCCGGTGCTCCTGGCCCTGGTGCATGTGGCCCTCTATTTCAAGAAAAAATATTTCCCTTTTGCCAAAGAAACCCCGGCTGGGGTCTGCCATGTCTCCTGTGAGCCATGACAACTCCGTGGACTTGAAATCAATACCGAATCAATGTGAGGATAAGCAAATGCAAACAGTGACGGTTGAATGGCGGCACCTGGATAAAGACGGAGCGACCTGCGACCGCTGCGCGGAAACCGGGGACGGGATCAAAGAACTGGTGCAACAGATGGATGCGGAATGCCGTTCCAGCGGAGTTCGGATTGAGTTCACCGAGACCAGATTAAGCGCAGCGGAAATCGGCCAGTCCAACCTGATTCTGATCAACGGTATCGCCCTGGAAGAGATTCTACCCCAGACCGCAGTATCGGCAAGTCCCTGCTGTTCCTGCGGCGAGTTGATCGGAGAAGAAACCTCCTGCCGGACGATCGTCCGCTTTGGCCAGGTCCATGAGGCCATCCCTCAGCATCTTGTCAGGGAGGCTATCTGCGCGGTCGCCCGTTGCTGCTTATGATGAAGATCATATTGGGAAAATAGATTTTCATCTTGTGCTTCGCTGTCCAGGCGGGCCTTGCCATTGATAGAAAACGTATTGCCGTTACACCATAGAAAAGATGGTCACAAGCAAACACCAAAGGAGAACAACTATGAGAAAAGTCCTGATTATCCTGGCATTGCTGGCAATTACAGCCCAACCGGCAATGGCAACCGTGGGAGGCGGTGATATCACCTTGCAGAACAAGGGCGGCTACGTGGTTTTCAGCCACGACCTCCATGTGGGCGGGTTGGATCTGACCTGCCAGGCCTGTCATCCCAAGCTTTACACTACCAGCAAACAGCATAAAACCGTGACCATGAAGGCCATGGAGACCGGAGCATCCTGCGGCGCGTGTCATAACAGCACAAAGGCCTTTGCTATGAAGGACAACTGCATCAAGTGTCATACGAAATAATCTTATAAGGAGATGCTATGAACGACATTCTCGTTACCATGCACGAAGAGCTGGAACAGGCGCTGAAGAGAAAGCCGGAAGAACGGCGGTGGGCCATGCTCATCGACCTGCGTAAATGCGTGGGCTGCCACGCCTGCACCATTGCCTGCGTTTCCGAAAACAAGCTGCCGCCCAAGATGCAATACCGGCCGGTCTATGAATACGAGCAGGGCAAGTACCCCAAGATTTCCCGGACTTTCCTGCCCCGCCCCTGCATGCAGTGTGACAAGCCGCCCTGTGTGGACGCCTGCCCGGCTAAGGGTGAAGCAACCTGGAAGGAGACCAAGGGCATCGGTGCGGGCACCGTGCCCATCGACTATGCCAAGTGTATCGGCTGCGGCAAGTGCGTCCCGGCCTGTCCCTATGGCGCGCGCACCATGGATGCGGGCAAGTTCCACACCGAAGGAACCCCTGCTATCCAGAAATACGAGACCATGCCCTCCTTTGAATACGGCAAACAATGGCCCCGTTCCGGCAAGAACCAGCCCATCGGCAATGCCCGCAAATGCCATTTCTGTGTGCATCGGCTCGCTAACGGCATGCTCCCCCAGTGCATCACCACCTGTATTGGCAGGGCCGGGTATTTCGGCGACGAAAACGACCCCCAGAGCCTGATCGCCCAGGTGAAAAAGGCCAACAAGATCCAGACTCTCAAAGCGAACAAGGGCACGGCCCCCAGGGTCTACTATGTGGCCAATGAGAAGCTGGAAACCCTGTACCGGTAACATTGCCCCCGTATGAAATTATCTCTCTGGAGGAGTTATGAATAATTTGAAGAAAACACAAGATAAGGAAGAACGTTTCGGCCTTTCCCGGCGGGATTTTCTGCAAAAAACCGCCCTGGCTGGTTGCGCTGCACTGGCCGCCACCCAATTGGATTTCGCCCGGATGCTGATCTCCAGGGTCGAGGCCGGAGAGCTGACCGCAGCCGAGGCCTACGAGCTGATGAAGGCCGAAAACACCCTGTACACTGTGTGCCTCAACTGCAATACCGGCTGCGGCATCAAGGTCAAGGTGTTGGACGGGGTGGCAGTAAAAATCGACGGCAACCCGTATAATCCCTTCACCCTCCATCCTCATCTGCCCATGAAAGAGGACATTGCAAAGGCCGCCAAGCTGGACAGCGGCATCTGCCCGAAGGGTCAGGCCGGGCATCAGGGCGCCTACGACCCTTACCGGATCAGCCGGGTGCTGAAACGGGCCGGCAAACGGGGTGAGGGCAAGTGGCAGGCAATCCCCTTTGATCAGGCGATCAGCGAGATCGTGGATGGCGGCCTGCTTTTCAAGCAGGTGCCAGGCGAGGAGAACCGCCAGGTTACGGGCCTGAAAGACCTCTTTGTCCTCAAAGACGCCAAGGTCTACGAAGAGATGGGCAAGGATGTCGCCGCTCTGCGCAAGAAGAAAACCCCGGAAGAGAAGCAGGCTGCCATTGCTGAATTCAAGATCAAACACGCCGCCAATCTCGACAAACTCATCGACCCGGACCATCCGGATTTTGGTCCCATAAACAACCAGTTTGTCTACATGTGGGGCCGCAAAAAGGGTGGCCGCGCCGATTTTGCCAAACGCTTCACCGAGCAGTTCGGCACGAACAATACCCATGGTCATACCACAGTCTGCCAGGGCTCACTTTACTTTGCCTCCAAGGCCTTGAGCGAGCAGTACGTTGGCGACACCTTCAAGGACGGTCAGAAATTTTACTGGCAGGCCGATCAGGAGAACTCCGACTACATCATGTTTGTCGGCGCCAACCTCTTTGACGCCAACTACGGCCCGTCGAACCGCAGCCCACGCATCACCCAGCGTCTGGCTGACGGCAAGCTGAAGATCACCGTACTGGACCCCCGTTTTTCCAAACTGGCCAGCAAAGCCAACCGCTGGGTGCCGGTGCTGCCCGGCTCCGACGCCGCCTTTGCCAATGGAATGGCCCGCTGGATTCTTGAGAACAAGAAATTCGACGCCAAATATCTGGGCAACGCCAACAAGGCCGCAGCCACAGCCGGCAAAGAGACCACCTGGTGTAACGCCTCCTGGCTGATAAAACTGGACAAGGAGGGCAACCTTTCTTCCCTGCTGCGTGCTTCCGACATCGGCCTCAAGGAGAAGGAAACCCGCAAAGATAAAGACGACAAAGAGTTTAACTTTGAATATCTGGTGACCATGCAGGGCGGAAAACCGGTGGCCTTTGATCCCAACGACGAGAAGGAGGCCGTGATCGGCGATCTCTTCGTAACTGCCGAACTTGATGGTAAGGACGGCAAGAAGGTCAAGGTCAAGAGCGGATTGCAGGTTCTGCTGGAGACAGTGAGTGAGAAACCCATCACCGAGTATGCCAAACTCTGCGGCATCGAGGCCAAGGTGATCGAGGAGGTGGCCAAGGAGTTCACCAGCTACGGCAAGAAGGCCTGTGTGGATATGCATCGCGGCCCGGCCCAGCACACCAACGGCTTTTACAACATCTCGGCCCTGATGGCCCTGAACACGCTGATCGGCAACTACGACTGGAAGGGCGGCATGATCGTGGCCTCCACCTTCAACACCGACGGCACCAAGACCGAGACGCAGCCTTTCAACTTCAAGAAAATCACCCCCAAGGCGGGCAAGGCCTTTGGCCTGTCCATCATCCGCCATGACGCCAAGTATGAAGAGTCCACCATCTTCGACAAAGACAAGTACCCGGCCAAGCGCAACTGGTGGCCGCTCTCCTCGGATGTCTATGAAGAGATCTTGCCCTCCATGGCCGATGCTTACCCCTACCCGGTCAAGGCGCTCTTCTCCTATATGGGGGCGCCCACCTACTCCCTGCCCGCCGGTCACACCCAGATCGAGGCGCTGGTCAATCTGGAGCGCATCCCGCTCTACTTTGCCTCGGATATCACCATCGGCGTGACCACCGTCTATGCCGACTATATCTTCCCCGACCTTCACTACCTGGAGCGCTGGGAGATGCAGGGATCGCACCCCAACATGCCGGTCAAGGTGCAGCCTATCCGCCAGCCGGTTATCCCTTCACCCAACGAGATCGTCACCGTCTTTGGCGAACAGCAGCCCATCTCCTACGAGGCCGTCTGGCTGGCCCTGGCAGAAAAACTGGGACTGCCGGGTTTCGGGCCCAACGGCTTTGGCGAAGGCCAGCCCCTGACCCGGCCCGACGACTTCTACATCCGGATGGTGGCCAATGTGGCCAACGACGGCAAGGAACCGGTAGCCGATGCACAGGCTTCGGAAATCGAATTATTTATAAAATCTCGCAGGCATCTGCCCAAGAACGTCTTTGACGTTGACCGGTGGCAGGCCATTGCCGGGGCGAATTTTGCCAAGGTGGTGCATGTGTTGAACCGGGGCGGCCGCTTCGAAACCCAGGAAAACAGCTATAAGGGCGATCAGGTGGCCAACAAATACGGCAAACTCATCAACCTCTATCAGGAGAAAACCGCCAAATGCAAGGACGCCTTCACCGGCAAGCATTACCTGGGCATGGCCAAGTACATGCCCATCGTCGACACCCTGGACCAACCGCCCACCGAGCAGTCTAAAGGCTACGACCTGCAGATGATCACCCAGCGGGATGTGCGGATGACCAAGTCCCGGACCATCAGCCACCAGTATCTTACCGACTCCATGCCGGAAAACAACATCATCATCCATACCAGTGACGCGAAAAAGTTGGGAATCAAGAGCGGCGACAAGGTCAGGGTAAGTTCTTCCACCAATCCCGAAGGGGTCTGGGATTTGAAGAACGGCACAAAGATGCCCATGGTGGGAAAGGTCCAGGTGACCGAGACCATCCGTCCAGGGATCATCACCTTCACCATAGGCCATGCCCACTGGGCCACCGGCGCAGTTGATCAGACCATCGACGGCAACATGATCAAGGGTGATCCGCGCCGCGCCGTTGGCATCAATGCCAATGCCGCCATGTGGGTGGACCCGCATCTCAAAAACACCTGCATGATCGACAAGGTGGGTGGGAGTGTCTCGTTTTATGACACCAAGGTGAAGCTGGTTAAGGTATAGCTGGCTTCTTTCTGAAATGTTAACACAAACGGGCTGCCAATCTTCCGGCAGCCCGTTTGTGTTTATAGAATCTATATATGTTCAAAAGCCAAGATGTTAGCTTTTTTGTATCAGTGCGATCAGTTGCATGTCAAGATCGTTCATATTTTCAAATTACGATAAGATGATAGGGACAACGAACACGGTTCAATATTCAATTTTGTGGGCATCAAAATAGTATCGGAACACCTCCTCAGCAAAGACCGACTTGTTGACACGGCAATTATATTATCTATGGCCTGGACTATATTTTCCGGCAAATGAAAAGGACATTGTTTTTTTGTTATCTTGTTTTTTGGTCTGCCGATTTTACGTTTTTCAACTATTCCAACCTCGGCCTTGCCGCTTGAGATAATCGATTCAAGATCATCCCCCAGTACCGCAGTCAACAGGAAGATCCTTCCGGCCAGAACCCACTATTCCTCTGGGACAAACTCCCACAAACTCTGCGAACGAGGCAAAAAAAGAGGCTGACACCTTCAAAGTGCTTCCTGAAACGATCCAGCTACGGACTATTTCCGTACAGATTGGATCGTCCCTACTCTCTGAACCCCTGGACACTCCCTGACCACCTGGTCCGAACACGTCTTAAAGTGATCCCAAAACGGATAGGTCCGGCATCCATCTGGTCGTACTGGATAGATAGAGCACTTCCTCTCTGCCCCTTGGAAAAAAATACATTCCAGGCCATCATCGGCCACCCGTTCCTTACATGAGAATCTATTCCCTGAACGATCAAGATATCTTTCCATGAAGTCAATAAGATGTATCTGCAAGAATGCACTGATCCGGCTCATCTCCACATGATGGACCCACACCTTCCCTGATTCTCCGCAACAGCAATGACCAGGGCAGGTCTCACAGGCATCGGGATTAAACCCAAAATCGAACCCATCTTTCTGAATACTTTCCATTCTTCCCTCCCTTCCGACCCTGCTTTTTCAGCATGAAAAGCACATGCAGGATTTGCCATATTCAGTTATATTAACCAGAATATTTTACCACACCTTGCCTTTTGTCAACATCGTAACATCAGCTACTTTATTTCATAGCCCTATCGTCAGGAGACAGCAAAATAAATGGTTACTCACGACAAATACAAACACGCAACCGCACCCATACGATTTTATCCATTCCTCCAGCTCTTTCTCTTACCCCTGATCTTTCTGACCTACGCACCGGCCACTGCCGCCGACACCTACTCAATCTCCAGCGATTCGGAAGTAGCGGTCAGAAGATCTCCGGGAACTGAGTACAAAACCCTGGCCCGGCTCCAAAATGGAGACACAGTAACCTCTCTTGAGGAGTCTGGGGATTGGGTCAGGGTACGAACGGCAAAGGATACGGAAGGATGGATACAGAAACAATACCTGAGTGATGCCCCATCTGCTGACGACGCCTTCACCTTACCGACTGACAAGAATCAAAAAAGTGAACAACCAGCCACCTCAGAAAAGTCAGTCCCTTTGGGTGAACAAAATCTTAAGGCGGCACCAACTGAGACAAAACCCTTACCCGAAAACACCCATGCTCAAAAAACAGAAGTCACTGCAACTCCTCTTCCGACTGAACCAGAACTGCCCGAGCCAGACCAAAAGACCAATGAAACAAGCAAGTCAAATGAATCAATAGAGGATATCACGAACAAACTGGCAGCCGTAACCCTGGAAAACAAAAAGCTACGAGAAGAGAAACAGATACAATGGTTTCTGGCTGGGGGAGGGGTCTTTATTCTTGGGTGGATATTCGGACTCTTGGCCTGCAAGGCACGAAGACGTAAACCATCACTCCTTTAGAGGCCGGTAAGCCGTAACAAGATGGCATAGAAGACTGATGCTTTACGACTCGTCTTATTATGCCGCACCAATTGCCGTGGCTATCTGGATAGCCTGTCGGCTCGATGCCACATCATGCACCCGGACAATAGACACCCCTTGCGCCACCGCGAGAGCCGAAACAACTGCAGTCGCGATATCTCTCTCTTCTGCTACTTGTTTACCAGTAAGATCGCCAAGAAATCGCTTGCGGGAGTGGCCAAGCAGGATGGGTTGCCCTATCGAGGCCAAGGCTGACAGGTTTTTGAGGATGGTCAGATTATGGGCGAGAGTCTTGCCGAAACCAATCCCGGGATCGAGAATAATACGGCGGCAATCAACCCCTAGCGCCTGCAACCAGGAAAGCCGCTCACGGAAGAAAGCAGTGATCTCCGCGACCACATCCTGATAATGAGGCTGAACCTGCATGTCCCCAGGCGTCCCTTGCATGTGCATGATAACCACCGGAACCTCGGTTGCACGCACCAGCTCGATCATTGCGGGATCATGCCGTAAAGCTGAGACATCATTGATCATATCGGCACCGGCCCCAAGGGCCTGATGCGCAACCGTTGCCTTGCTGGTGTCTATGGAGATGGGCAGGGAATATTTCTTGCGAATGGAGATAATAGCGGGAATGACCCGCCGAAGTTCTTCTTCGGCGGAGACGGGCACAGCAAAGGGGCGGGTGGATTCTCCCCCCACATCCAAGAGGTCGGCACCCGCCGCGACCAAGGCATCTGCCTGGGCCACGGCGCTGGCATGGGTACAATAACGCCCACCATCCGAAAAGGAATCAGGGGTCACATTGATGATCCCCATAATCCGTACCCAGGCCAAAAGAGATCCCCCTTTACCCTTTCTCTTCTTCCGTGCCCGAGGATACCCCACTGGCTGTTTCCGTCGTTTGGACGGGCTCAATGTTGTCTATCTCCTCTGAGGCGGGCTTTGCTTCTTGTGCCCTTTTACCTGATTTCACCTCCGACTCCACCATCCGTTCATATTGCCCCGGACGCAGTTCAGCCAGAATCCGCTCAATATCATCAAGGACAATGGTCTCTTTCTCCAGCAACTCATCGGCCATCCGGGTCAGGACATCACGATGCTCGATCAAAAGGGCTGTGGTCTGGACGGTAGCCTCATCAATAATCTTTGTTACCGCCCCATCAATCTTACGGGCAGTATCCTCACTAAAATCACGATGCTGGGCAATCTCACGCCCCAGAAAGATCTGTTCCTCCTTCTTGCCATAGGTAAGCGCCCCCAGCTCTTCACTCATTCCCCACTCGCAGACCATTTTCCTGGCCATATCGGTCGCTCGCTGCAGATCATTGCCGGCGCCGGTGGTAATCTCATTAAAAATGATCTTTTCGGCTATCCGTCCGCCAAAGAGGATGCAGAGCGTATGCTCAAGAAAGGTCTTGGAATGGGTATATCTCTCTTCGGTCGGCAACTGCATGGTCAAGCCCAGTGCCCGGCCCCGAGGAATAATGGTGACCTTATGGATCGGATCGGTGTCAGGCAGCAAACGGGCCACCAGGGCATGACCAGCCTCATGGTAGGCCGTAACCTCTTTTTCCTTCTCAGTAATGACCATCGATCGCCGCTCGGCACCCATCATGATCTTGTCCTTGGCCCGATCCAGCATATCCTTGGTGATCTTTTTGGCATCTTCTCGAGCTGCCATGAGTGCCGCTTCATTGATCAGGTTCTCAAGATCAGCTCCAGAAAAACCTGGGGTGCCGCGAGCAATAACGGCCATATCAACATCTTCATCCATGCTCTTGGTCTTATTACCGTAGATTTCCAGAATCTGCTGCCGCCCCTTCACATCGGGAACCGGTACCACCACCTGCCGGTCAAAACGACCCGGACGCAGCAGGGCCGGATCAAGGACATCAGGTCGGTTGGTGGCGGCCACGATGATCACGCCCTCATTTTTATCAAAGCCGTCCATCTCAACGAGCAATTGATTCAAAGTCTGTTCCCGTTCATCATGACCACCCCCGAGGCCTGCGCCACGATGCCGACCCACCGCATCTATCTCATCAATAAAGATAATGCAGGGGGCGTTTTTCTTGCCTTGCTCAAACAGATCGCGCACCCGGGAGGCACCAACCCCTACAAACATCTCCACGAAATCCGAGCCGGAGATGGTGAAAAAAGGGACATCGGCCTCACCGGCAATGGCCTTGGCCAGCAAGGTCTTGCCGGTGCCAGGGGCACCAGCCAGCAATACCCCTTTGGGGATGCGGCCTCCAAGCTTGGTGAATTTCTGGGGATCTCGCAAAAAATCGATAATCTCTTCCAGCTCTTCCTTGGCCTCATCAATACCGGCAACATCGGCAAAGGTAACCTTGCTCTCACCTTTTTCCATAAGCTTGGCCTTGTTTTTGCCAAAAGACAGGGCTCCCCCTTTGCCACCCATCTGCATCTGGCGCATGAAGAAGACCCAGACCCCGATCAGCAACAACATGGGAAACCAGGAGACAAATATCGTCATCATCCAGGAGTCTTTCTGCAACTCCTTGACCGTGATATCCACTCCATTTTTCCGCAAATTAGAGATCAGCTCATCATCATTGGCGGGATAGATGGTCTTAAAGGGTTTTCCATCCTGCAGGACACCGGAGATAACATCACTATCGATCGCGACCTTGCTGATCCCCTTGCTCTCGACCTGGGCCATAAACTCGCTGTAGGTCAGGGTATTCGAGTTACCTTGAGGCTTGTTAAAAAGATTAAAGAGCAGGATCATAGTCAGACCAATCACCAGCCACATGGATAAATTCTTATAAAAAGTATTCAACGAAACCTCCGGTATCTCTGATATTTTTAACAGGCCTTTAAGCTTGAAATCTACAATATGGACACGACCAAAACAGCATCTCTTGGCAACAACAATCCTATCACAGTAAGGCCAAAGCAGACATTGTCGAGACCTGATTATTAAATTTTGATCTACTGAGCTTTATTTCCCCGTTATTTAACATTTTTTTTCAGAGTGCTCTCAAGTGAAAGCCTGAATAGGCTGCACTTCCATATCGCTCACCCGTAAGGCCTGCATCGCCATGACCACCGATACCGCCCCACTACTCGTCGTCGTATAGGGAATTCGCAGTTCAAGCGCCGCCCGACGAATTAGATAGGAGTCCTCGGTAGTCCGTCTCCCCAGTGAGGTGTTCACCACCCAGGCCACCTGTTTATCTCGCAGTTTATCGAGGATATGCGGCCGCCCCTCGGATATTTTATTGATCCGGGTACAGGCAACCCCATGCTGCTGGAGGTAGTCGGCGGTCCCTCTGGTGGCCAGCAGGGAATACTCCATCGCCACCAGATCTCGGGCCGCATCCACAATTCCAGCTTTGTCGCCATCACGCACACTGATAAATACCGTGCCCGATGTCGGCAGGGTGACTCCAGCAGCAAGCTGCGCCTTGGCTAAGGCCAGCCCCAGATTAGCATCAATCCCCATTACCTCCCCGGTGGATTTCATCTCGGGGCCAAGCAGGGTGTCCACGTTCTTGAAACGGTCAAAGGGAAAGACCGCCTCCTTGACCGCCCAATGCTTGATCACAACCTCGGTGGTCAAGCCAAGCTGTTCCAGGGTCATACCCATCATCACCTTGGTGGCCAGTTTAGCCAGCGGCACACCGGTTGCCTTGCTGACAAAAGGAACCGTCCGCGAGGCGCGGGGATTGACCTCAAGGATATACAGATTTTCATCCTTGACCGCATATTGCACATTCATCAGACCAATCACGCCAAGCTCTTGGGCCATGGCCCTGGTGGCCTGTTTGATCTCTTCAATGAGTCCAGCGGACAGGGTATCAGGCGGCAGGACACAGGAAGAATCACCGGAATGAATACCGGCCTCCTCTATATGCTCCATGATCCCACCGATAATGGTCTTCTTCCCGTCACAGATGGCATCAACATCCACCTCAATGGCATCCTCGAGAAACTTGTCGATCAGCACCGGGTGTTTGTTGCCGGTCATGCCCGGTTTGGCCATGAATTCGCGAATGCCCCGTTCACTATAGACAATCCGCATATCCCGGCCACCGAGGACATACGAGGGTCGAACCACCACCGGATAGCCAATACGCGCTGCGGCGGCAAGGGCCTCGTCCAGGGTGAAAACCGTATCGTTGTTGGGCTGACGCAGGTTCAGCTTCTGCAAAAACTGCTGAAAGCGCTTACGGTCTTCCGCCCGATCAATGGAATCCGGCGGCGTGCCAATAATGGGCACGCCGGCTTCGGCCAGGGCCACAGCCAGATTCAACGGGGTCTGGCCGCCAAACTGGACAATTACCCCATCAGGTTGTTCCAGATCAATAATATTGAGCACATCTTCCAGGGTCAGGGGCTCAAAATAGAGCTTGTCCGAGGTATCATAGTCGGTGGACACGGTCTCAGGATTGGAATTGACCATAATCGACTCCACCCCGATCTCCGCCAGGGCAAAGGCGGCATGGACACAACAGTAGTCAAACTCGATTCCCTGACCAATCCGATTCGGCCCGCCGCCCAGGATCATCACCTTTTTCCGCTCCGACCGGCCAGCCTCATTCTCCTGCTCATAGGTGGAATAATAATAGGGGGTATAGGATTCAAACTCGGCGGCACAGGTATCAACCAATTTATAGACCGGCGTGACCCCTAAGTGTTTGCGCCGGGCGCGCACCTCGTCTCGGGAGGTGGTGGTAAGAAAGGCCAGCTGCGTATCCGAGAACCCGTACTGTTTGCATTTTCGCAGGAAATCACGTCCCAGCCCCGAAATCCCGGCAGCGCCTTGCTGCCGGATCTCCTGTTCAAGCCCCACTATCTGCTCAAGATTGCGCAGGAACCAGGGATCAATCTGGGAGAGCTTGTAGATATGCTCAACCGCCATGCCCCGGCGCAGGGCCTCATGAAGATAACAGACCCGCTTGGAACTCGGCACCCGCAGTCCCGCTTCCAGTTCAAAGGTCTCCAGATGATCAAGCAACTCCTTGCCATCAGCACCAAAACCGGCACGCCCGGTCTCCAGCGAGCGCATGGCCTTCTGAAAGGCCTCTTTAAAGGTGCGGCCAATAGCCATGGTCTCACCTACGGATTTCATGGCCGTGCTCAGGATATCCTCGGCCTCGGGAAATTTCTCAAAGGTAAAACGGGGGATCTTGACCACACAATAATCAATGGTCGGCTCGAAGGCGGCGTAGGTCTCGCGGGTAATATCATTTTTGAGCTCATCGAGGGTAAAACCCACGGCCAGTTTGGCGGCAATCTTGGCGATGGGAAAACCGGTGGCCTTGGAGGCCAAGGCCGAACTACGGGAGACCCGAGGGTTCATCTCGATAATCATCAATTCGCCGTCTTTGGGGTTGACCGCAAACTGGACGTTGGAGCCTCCGGTCTCTACCCCGATCTCCCGGATAATGGCAATGGCCGCGTCCCGCATCTCCTGATATTGACGATCGGTCAAGGTCTGCGCAGGAGCCACGGTAATGGAATCACCGGTATGCACCCCCATGGCATCCATATTCTCGATGGAGCAGATGATAACCACGTTGTCCTTGCAATCACGCATCACCTCAAGCTCAAACTCCTTCCAACCCAGCAGACTGCGCTCAACCATGATCTCGGTGGTCATGGACAGATCAAGACCGCACAAAGACAGAGTCTCAAGCTCCTGACGGTTATAGGCCACGCCGCCCCCGGTTCCGCCCAGGGTAAAACTGGGGCGAACAATCACCGGAAAACCAATGGTATCACCGGCCAGCATGGCATCTTCCAGGGTATGAACAATGGCGGATTCCGGCACTTTGAGGCCAATGGCCTGCATAGCCGCCCGGAACTCTTCCCGCCCCTCTGCCTTTTTAATGACATCAACCCTGGCGGCCAACATCTCCACCTTGTACTTATCAAGGACACCAGACTCGGCCAACTTAATGGCGACATTGAGCGCGGTCTGCCCGCCTAAGGTCGGCAGGAGGGCGTCAGGGCGTTCCTTTTCAATGACCTTCGCCACCATCTCCGGGGTAATGGGCTCTATATACGTGCGGTCGGCAAGCTCCGGGTCAGTCATAATAGTGGCCGGATTGGAGTTGATGAGAACGACCTCGTACCCCTCTTCCTTTAAGGCCTTGACCGCCTGGGCACCGGAATAATCAAACTCGCAGGCCTGACTGATAATAATGGGGCCAGAGCCAATGATCAGGATCTTATGGATATCGGTTCGTTTTGGCATGAGACACTCAAATATAAAATTAAGAAATAGGAATTAAGGTATTATGTATGTAATAGGTATCTTGAGCAGGTAAGTGAGTTAGCAGTTGGAAATTACAGAGATAAAATTTAATTTCAACCTGTAGTTTCCTCATTCTTGATTCCTAATTTTTCTTCTCACTCCGCATCATTTCGATAAAGCGATCAAAAAGATACAAGGAATCATGTGGCCCCGGGGCATGTTCGGGATGATACTGGACGGAAAAAGCCGGGAAGCGCCGATGACGCATCCCTTCCAGACTGCCGTCATTGAGATTGATATGGGTCAGTTCGATAGCCTCTTGATCCAGACTGGCAAGATCAACGGTAAAGCCATGATTTTGCGAGGTGATCTCTACATGCCCAGTGGTCAGATCCTTCACCGGTTGATTGCCGCCGCGATGGCCAAATTTCAGTTTATACGTTGCGCCACCGTAGGCCAGCCCCAGAATCTGATGGCCAAGACAGATCCCAAAGACTGGTGTTTTCCCCAGCAGTCCCCGAACCGTCTCCACCACCCCCTGCACACCGGCAGGGTCGCCTGGCCCGTTTGACAGAAAAACGCCATCCGGTTTCATCGCCAGAATGGTCGCCGCATCGGTTGTAGCCGGCACGACCTGCACCTGGCATCCCTTCTCGGTCATGATACGAAGCTGGTTAAATTTAACCCCGCAATCAAGGGCAACGACCTTCAACGGGTTATTCATGCCGGCCTGGGCAGTGACAAAATCAGTGCCGACAACAGGATGGTTATCCGCCCAGCCATAAGGCCGCTCGCAGGTCACCCTCTGCACCATATCCACACCAAGCAGGCCATCCCAGGCCTTGGCGCGCGCCACCAGAGAATCCCGATCCAGATCCTCGGTGGAGACAATGGCCTTCAAGGCCCCCACCGTGCGGATGTGACGCACCAAGGCCCTGGTGTCAAAGCCCTCTACCCCCAGCACCCCATAGCGATTCAGGAAATGAGCGAGGGATTCTTCAGAGCGAAAATTGGATGGTACCGCATTATACTCCTTGACCAGAAAGGCCTTGGGGTGCACCGCAACCGACTCCATATCCTCGCTGTTGACCCCATAATTGCCAATGAGGGGGTAGGTCATAGTTACAATCTGGCCAGTATAGGAGGGATCAGTCAGAATCTCCTGATATCCGCTCATGGAGGTGTTAAAGACCATCTCGCCGATGGCCTCACCGCTACCGGTAAAAGACTCACCTTCAAACAGGGTACCATCTTCCAGGGCTATCAATGCTTTCATATTTTTCCCTATCCTTCTCCCGCTCCCCACTCCAAATGAGGGGGGAGAGAATCCTATCATGAGAGCCTTAACGGCTCATAAGCCGCCGTTCAAAAATAACCTCACCATTTACGCCCAGCAAGAACGGCATAAGAAATCGCTCGCTCTCCATCCATCCATCAATCCATCCAGGGGAGCGAGCGACACTATGCCTTCCAGGGCCGGTCATAATGAAATGGTCGCAAATATCAAGGTGATCTCGTAACGGCTCATAAATCTCGAGACATTAGCGTCTTCCAAAAAGCACAAATCAAAAAGACAAAACTGTAATATTTAACCCAGAATAGCCGCTCAAGTCAATCAGAATCGGGGACGAAAATCAAGAAACAGACACCTGGCCGCCCCGTGGCCCTTATTTATGATTGACAAGTTGCAAGCACCTGATTATTCATTTTCAATCCCCATGCTTAGGAACCAGTCATAGTACGACAGCGTCACAGGAATCCTGAACGACTCCGTACCCTTGCCAACAGGAGCAACATGCCAAAATTTAATCTTTTATTCTTTTACACCCTTACTCTTTTATTCATTTTATCGGGAGAATCACTCATGGCAGCAGAGACGCAACAGACGAAACTCAAAGATGGCCTGTACGCCAAATTTATCACCGCCAAGGGCGACATCATCTGTGCCCTGGAATTTGAAAAAACCCCCCTCACAGTGGCCAACTTTGCGGGTCTGGCTGAGGGCACCAAGCAGCTTGGCGGCGGTGCCGGTAAAGGAGGAGCCAGATTTTACGATGACCTGACCTTCCATCGGGTCATTCCCGATTTCATGATCCAAGGCGGTTGCCCTTTAGGCACCGGCACCGGCGGACCGGGCTATACCTTCCCTGACGAGATTGACCCCAGCCTGAAACACAGCGGCCCTGGCATTCTCTCCATGGCCAATTCCGGCCCAGGCACCAATGGCAGCCAGTTTTTCATCACCCATGTCGCCACCCCGTGGCTGGACGGTAAACACACAGTCTTTGGCCATGTGGTTGCGGGCCAGGATGTAGTCAATAAGATCAAGGGGAATGACAAACTGAAATCGGTGGAGATCATTCGTGTGGGGACCAAGGCCGAAAGCTTCAAGAGTGACCAGGGCGCCTTTGATGGCCTGCTGGCCAACATGGACAAACGAGAGAAAGAAAAAGAACTGGCCGCCATAGAATCACAGGTCAAACAGATCAAACAGCGATGGCCAGAGGCCATCACTACCCCCTCCGGCCTCCAATATGTGATCGTCCAGAAAGGAACCGGCACTGAGACCCCAGCCACCGGCACCATGATCAAGGCCCACTATACCGGCAAGCTTTTAGACGGCACCAAGTTTGACAGCTCTGTTGACCGCGGCGAGCCCATCAGCTTCCCCGTGGGCCAAGGCCGAGTGATCAAGGGCTGGGATGAGGCCTTTCTGGCCATGACCAAAGGCGAAAAGCGGGTTCTTATCATCCCTGCAAACCTTGGCTACGGGCCATCCGGTCGCGGCCCGATCCCTCCCAATGCTACCATGGTCTTTGATGTGGAGCTGGTTGAGTTTTAAGCGAAAATTTCCAGGTTGAAGCCCAATGTCATTAACTTAACAGGTGCCATCTCGTTCCCATGCGCCGCATGGGAACGCAGTTTAGGATGCGTCGCATCCAGTTCGATCCGTGTGCATCACAGGTTAATTAACTGCCTGCGGCGCATGGGAACCAGAAGTAATCAGCTTTACTGCGACAACGGCTTAAAGCGGGAGAAAGTATTCATTGTCAATCCGCCCTCTGGTGTTGATGCTATCTACTCGCTACGCATCACCCAATCACGCCGAGTGACGGCATATCACGCAGGCAATTTCATTCGCCTGCTCACCATCGCCCCAGACCACGACAGCACTTACGAGAAAAAATAGCTGAGAGGCCGACAAACACCAGCCTGCTCTCATGGGCAGAGGGGACAGAATTTTTTTTCGCGGCCGTTTGCGAAAAATTATTCTAATCTATCTTGTAAGAATTTTGCTCTGACCCCATATCCTCCCAAAAAATACTTACCCCGGATTCCATTACATTTCATCCAGGTTACTTGTTGCCCCTATAATGTCAATTATACTCTGCCCCAACTTACGCTTTAATTTTACTCTGTCTCCGATTTACCCCTGACCTGAATTACTGATATGCACATCTTGACTAAAAAACTACTCCGAACTATACTGAACCATATATCATAAAATATGGTTCAAAAAAAATGAGCAACAGGGGAGGGACCAATATGACATCAATCACAATCCATGGACTCGAAGACCCGATAGACAGCCTTATCAGGGAAAAGGCCCGCCGGCAGGGTATCAGCCTCAACAAAACCATCAAACAACTCTTGGCGGAATCACTTGGCATTTCCCGGGACATCACCAGACCACAGCATGCTTTTGACGATCTCTGCGGAATCTGGTCATTGGAGGAATTGGAAGAATTTAATCATAACACCCAAGAATTCTCCATTACTGACCCCAGAGACTGGGAATGAATAAAATTCTTCTGGACACCAACTGCTATACAGCCTATCTTGCTGGAGATCATGCAGTCCTTCAAACTCTGACGGAGGCAAATACCACCTTTATGTCCATCTTTGTTCTCGGAGAGTTATACGCAGGCTTCAAAGGCGGTAATCGTGGAAAAGAAAACAAAAATATTCTTGGCAGGTTCCTCAACAAGCCATCTGTCGTCACCTTGAATGCCTCGATTGAAACCGCAGAACTGTTTGGAATGATAAAAGACACGCTAAAACAGGTCGGTCGCCCCATCCCAATCAACGACGTCTGGATTGCCGCTCACGCTCTGGAATACGGGGCTGTACTTGTTACCCTTGATAAAAACTTCCTGAACATTCCAGGGTTACGCCTCTGGGACAATACTTGAACTCCCTTTTTTTCCCTTGAATTTCCGTGCCATCTCCAGAATATGCTCACTACGAGCAAACATTGATTTTCTCCCTTTACCCACACCATACGACGCAAGATATAATTTTACCCTGACCCAATTCGCTCAGAAAAAAAACGATGCCAGGATGATTTATTGAGCAAAACACCCATTTGTCAAGACTCCAATTTCCAGCCCGACCACCAGGCTGACAATTTTTGTCAGTCGCTGCCGTTTCTTGTCTCTTTTTCTTGTTTTTTTGGTATTGGAAATAAAACGAGGGTGGGAACAAAAGAAACTCACTTCTGAGAATGGCTTACTATTTCGGCAGCTTGATCATGGAGAATGTTTTTTTGACAAATGGCATGGTTTGTGAAAAAGTAATGGCAACGATGCGTAGTAGTTCACGGGCACTCTGCCCACCACGAAGCACCCTTTAACCATACCCCAAAGGAGGGGAAAAATCATGATGAAACAGTTAAGCACCATTCACAAAGACAGTAAAGGCTTCACCCTGGTGGAGTTGATGATCGTTGTTGCCATTATCGGTATCCTGGCAGCTATCGCCATCCCGCAGTTTGCTACATACAAGAAAAGAGGTTATGTTGCGACAATAAACAGTGATTGTCATAATGCCTTTACCGCGTCTGCATCCTGGCTTGTTGACAACCAAGCTGCTGTTGCTGTTACTCTTGCCAATATGCAAACAGGTGGCTATGTACCATCTGCCGGTGTAACAACGACAGGCTCTGCTATTGTTGCTGGTGACTACACGGTAACGTCAACAGGCCTTGCTGCTTGGGGCCTTACTCAAGCTGCTGCTTCATTAACCGCTTTAGCTGTATTTACTCCAGCAACACTTTAACATGGGAATTTTGGATATTTCCCCATTTTTTTCCTGCTAAATCCTCATCATACCACCAAAAGGCGTTGTCTGCAAAGATAACGCCTTTTGGTGGTATGGATTTGAATTCCGAACTCGGGACACGACACTCCCCATTTTCCTTGCCTCTCTATTTGGTGAATTCAACATCTAAGTGCATCACCTGGAAGACAAATAAGGGTCAGAGTAAAATTAAAACCTCTGATAACGCAATCAAAAAAAACTTAAATTCAGACAACTATTCACTTTAACAAAATTTTCTAAGAAGAAAACACCTTACAAAACATCGGCCCATTTTTTCGATATCAATAAATCGCCCCTCTTGACTTGCTGTCCTCTCCCTGCTACCATCTGTTTTATCGTACATTCACATGACGCCACGTTCGATTATGAGACATAAGACGTTGAAAAAAAATAGACATTCTGACAAGAATCCTTACGCTCTGTAACTTTTTTTGACAACAAAAATGATATCATCGTTCTTCTCCTGCAACCATCGCCATCATACAAGACTAACCGGCCACCATTATCTATGATAATTTTCCAAACTGTTTCTAAAAGCTATACTCAAGAAATTGGCACCCCGGCCCAAACCGCCCTTGCCAATTTATCCTTTAGTGTTGAGAAAGGTGAGACCCTTGGCCTCATCGGTGCCAACGGTGCCGGCAAGTCCACCAGCATCAAGCTGCTCATGGACTTTATCCGGCCGGACACCGGCAGCATCCATCTTTTTAATGGTTCGCCCTGCACACCGCACATCCGTAAACAAATCGGCTACCTGCCGGAGGTGGCCAATTTTCCGGCCAATCTCTCAGTGCATGACCTGATCCGCTTTACCGGTACGACCTGTGATGTGCCTAAGGGTATCCTAAATGAGCGCAGCCAGGAACTGTTGACCCTCCTTGACCTCTGGGATGTTCGCAAACGTCCCCTGCGCACCTATTCCAAGGGGATGCAGCAACGAGCAAATTTCGCCATTGCTCTGGTCAACGACCCAGATCTACTGATCCTCGACGAACCGATGAGTGGCCTTGACCCCATAGGCCGAAAAAAGGTCATCGATCTCATCGGCCAGTTGAAAGAAGCAGGCAAGACCATTCTCTTTTGTTCGCATATTTTGGAAGATGTGGACCGACTGGTGGACAACATCCTGCTCCTGCACAAAGGGAAAAAGCTCTTTCATGGCACTCCCCACGAACTAGCCGCCGAAGAAGGCGCGTCAAGTATAGCCGAGGCCTTTGTCAGCCGGGTTAACAAGGAGGGAATCCATGCCTGATCGTTTCCGCCATATCGCCGCTCTCGCCCGTCTGGTCATCTTGGACGGCTTGCGCAGCCATGCCCTGATTGGCCTTGTCCTTTTCGCCCTCGCCGGAACAAGTTGCGGCCTACTCTTTATTGATTTCATCCCCCGGGATATAGGCAGGGCAGCCAATGATTTTCTATTCGCCACCACCTGGCTCACCGGCTTCATTTTTCTGCTCTTTCACGCTGTCCAGGTCATGGCCTGGGACGCTAAGCGGGGAGCACTGCACTCCTTTCTGGCCCGCCCTATCTCCCGCACAGAATACGCCCTGGCACTCTATAGCGGGTTGGCCGTCTTGCTGCTGGCCCTGAATGTCATTCTGGGGGCCTTGGGCTGGGGGGTGCTGAACATTATTAAAGACTCAGTCGAGATAGCCTACTTCGAGAATCTGTCTCTACCTTTTTTCCTGCTGGCCGCCGCCGGACTGTACTGGATACAGATGATAATTCTTTCCGTTATCCTCCTCTTCTCAAGCGTGGTACGGGGGAGCTTTCCTGTTTTGCTGCTGACCCTCTGTTACTATTTTATCTGCAACGGGCTCCCGGTGGTACGGGATTCCTTCAAAGAAGGAGTTGCTGCCGATCAGAGTAAGGCTGCGGATGTCCTGCTGCAATGGTTAACTGCGATCTTCCCGGACTTCTCCTGGCTGGACTTCAAGACCCTGGCCGCCTCCACCGACCAGATCCCCTCCCCCGCACAACTGACCATGCCCTTTGCCCAGGCAACCCTTTACATCGCAATAGTCCTGTGGATAGCCTGTTCCATCTATAAACGACGAGATCTCCAATGATTGTGGCACGCTCACTTCTCCTGGCTGGAATCATTCTACTCTATGGCTGGCTCTTCACCCTGCAGGAACACCGGGCCGAGGAAAGAAATGTATCCCTCGACATGGCCCTGCCATCGACCTTCTACACCATTACCAGTGGCTATATGAAACAACTGGTCGCAGAAATGCTTTTCATCAAGACCAGCGTTTTTATGGGCGGCGTCCGTCCCGACACTTCGCCAACCGTTTACGCAGAGGCCCTGGGCAACAACTTTGAGACAATGACCCGGATTTATCCCCATTTCATTGACCCTTATTATTTCTGCCAGGGCTTTCTACCGTATATTTCACCAGAGACAGCCGCTAAGGCTAACACCATTCTGGAGAGAGGAATTACCACCTACCCCAACGACCTTATCCTTCGCTTCTTTTATGCTTCCAATTTTTTTCTGGCCATGAACGAACCGCTGAAAGGGGCCAAGGCCTTTGCGGAAGCGGCCAAACTCCCGAAGGCACCGCCCCTGTTTGGCCATCTTGCCTCCCTGCTCGCCGCCCAAGGCGGAGACCTCGCCGCTGGCCTAATTTCATTAAAAACAATGCTGGCAGCCGAAAAAGATGAAATTGTTCGCAACCGTTACGAAAAAGAAATCGTCATCTTCGAACAGGCATTAGAGGTACAAAAGGCACTTAACGCTTTTACCCACAAGCATGGCAACGCTCCAGCCACTCTCGAACAACTTACTCCCGAATTTATCGCAAGTATCCCAGACATCAAAGATCTCTTTGTGTTAGTGTACAACCCGCCCACCCTCCACCTCCGACGGCCCGACAGAAAGAAAAAGGTCGAACCCGGCACCTGATCAAGAAAGCAGATAGCGTTTGTAAATTTTATATCTCTCGCCATATTTCCCCTTTACTTCGATGTTTTCTTTCGATACGATGACTCATAAACATTCCGGTCACGGGGAATTATGATCCACATCTCTTATGGCGGGGGTACACTTTTTCTCATAAAGAGGAAAGAAAAGGGAAAGGAGGGAGTAATGATAAGAAAGACAGTATTGTTTGTTTTTGCGCTACTTTTTTTGGTAAATAGTGCTTTTGCAGCCGTTAATATCAACAAAGCCGATCAGGCTGCACTGGAAGCATTGCCGGGGATTGGTGCCGCAAAAGCTACCGCTATCATTGAGTACCGCACCAAAAATGGTAATTTCAAAACCAAGGAACAACTGCTCGAGGTAAAAGGAATTGGCCCAAAAATTTTGGAAAGCTTGCAAAAAGAGATTGAAATATAGAAACATCCTTCAGTAATAAGAAGGGGGCGTGATTGAGACCTTGGCTTTCAACTTAACAGAATACTAAAATCTCAATCACGTCCTTTCAGCTTTGAGAGCAGCAAGTAAACTTGGGGGTCAGGATGCGACGCATCCTAGCTGCGTTCCCATGCGGCGCATGGGAACGAGATGCAAATGGCACCCACTACAATAGTCTGCGTCTCTTTTTCTTAATTTTTCCAGGTTCCATTTTCAAAAACAGGCTTTTTGGCTGGAGCTGATGGAGATTTTGTTGGTAAGTTTACCTCGGCATTCTCTTGAGAATTTTTAACTTCCAGTTTTTTATTTTCAGAAAGACTTTGAACCGCAGAGTCCAGCGCGTTTCCTGAAAGTATTACAATTCTATCGGCAGTCCAAAAGCCGTTCTCGTCATTGTTAACCAAGTAAGCCTTTACCACACTTCCAGTTTTAATATCCTGACGACCAGCCTGAGAAATCTCTCCGTTTCCATTATCTGACCAGACAGTTTTAAAACTCGATATTAAATGATCTCCGACCTGAATTGCATTCCCTTCCGAGCTCCATTCATAAACTATGTCAACAATTTCCGGATAATCGTCAACTACCGCTTGATCCTCCGCGAACGCTCTCGTGCATAGAGGAGACAGAAGCCCTGTTATTAAAAACAACATCACAAATGTGTAATATTTCATAATGCACCTCACTGAAATTATTTCTTTCATCAATCACGTTCGACCGATCTCTATTCTACTTGCAAACGATCAATGAGATACTTGCTGCCATGATCTTAATTTCGTCTGCATATCTGGTAAATTCACTTTGATCGGTTGAGGAGGTTGTCCGGTGGTTCCGACAAACAGAAGATCATTGTGGATGGCAATCTCACCAGAAGGTCTTCCCTCTCCGATGTAAATACCTGCAACCCCTTCTATCTCTGTGCCACTCTTTACTGTTTTGTCACTTGAATCAAACTTACCATCTTTATTGATGTCAAAAACTGCATCTGTGACGAATTCTCCACTCTCCCAATCCAGGGCAAACAACCAAGTTTTACCATTTCCAGCACAAACATCTCCGTCTGGCACAAAGGTGGTAAAAAATACGATACCGGCTACCACCAAAGGTTGCGAGATTGTCCGCTCGCTTCCTCCAATGCTGGGAATTGCAAGTTTAAGCCGCCAAGATTCATTATCAGGATTGCATGAGCCATCAGCATCTGGCGCGGTGCAAGAAAGTGTTCGATACTGTGCCAAATCGCTAGAATTCACGACTCCATCTTTATTCAAATCAACTGGGGCTCCATTTTTATCCAGGGCGTATGCCGTAATGATTTCTGTGGACATTTGAACAAGATCACTTGGTGTATATGGAGTGGATCTTGCAGCGCCCACGTCCAACAAGCCATGGAAATACTGCTGATCAACGGTAAATTTATCTACCTGATCCAAATACTTGCCGGTGCCAAAATAGATCCAAAGATCTCCGTTACCGATACTGGCATACTCCGCCTTGGCGCTTACCGGGGTTGCATGATCAGTCTTTCCTGAATTATACAACATTGCGGATGTTGCCTTTTCACCAAAACCAATATCCCTCACCCTATACATATTACCAAACAAATTGCCGAGATAGATTCGGTCTGCCATATAATCGGCAATACGACTTTCAACAACCAAGGGAGGAGCCGGATAGTCGTTTTTTAAGGTTGTGGAAGACAATTTAATTTTATATGTATCAACACCCGCAGAGTCCTTCCATACTTTTGATTTATCCCAACTATTTACGGCAAAGAGATAGGCCTCTTTCTCAGGTTGATTGATATCTATTTCCTCTTCACCTGATCCAAAATAGGTTGCCCAGCCGGTGCCTGCACCATTGACCACTCTGGCAGTAACCGGAATGGAAGTGGCCTTGCCAATAGCCCCGTCATCAACATAGTTGAACTCCCAGAGGAATTTTGAAGGATTGGTGGTGGCTACGGCAAAATCATTACCGTAGGTGACATCAAGGGCGAAATAGGCCCGTCCGCCTTCTCCAAGACCAGTTGTCAGAATCGTATGCCAAGTGCTTGCAGCAAAGATGTCCGCTGGTTCCGGGGAGCCATCAAGAAGAAATTTATGACAATAGGCGGTTGAACACATATCATCTTTAGGACTTGTTGCGGCAAGGGCCATCTTGGCTTTAACGCTCTCTGGATAGAAGCGCCATTTTTCACTTCCATCTGACAACCTGAACGCGTGAATAGCGCCATCGTTGGCACCCACATAAGCCAATGGCTCTCGCCCTCTGACAGAGGTGTTATATTTGAAGGAAGAATAGGAATCAAACTTGTAGTAATACGGTGGTTTTCCAACAATGGAGGGTGTGGAATTGATAATATCACCCATGGGCTTACACAAAAAGTTGTCGCCAATAATCGAAGCTGCAGTGTAGGGACTAACTTTGCTGGTGGCAGCGCTATCGTACATGAACCCATTGATCGTGGACGGCATACTATCTTTGCTGTTCCACAATGTACTGGTGGCAAGCACTCCGGTATAGGCGTCAAATTTTGTAGCAGTTATTTTACCACTCCAGTTTGAGGCGTCAAAAGAGGCGTTTAACAAAAGTTCTCCATTGTCAACAGAGGTCGTTGGCGCCGGGGATGAGCCATGAAAAACCTGGGCCTTGACACTACTGACAATGGAGTTCATAGCATCAATAAACTCCTGACGATTCTGGGCCATGAAGGGAATGGCTATCCCAAGGGCATTCTCTTTATGCAGATGATACAGATAATCGTCAGGGTTCGCCTCTCCGGCTATCTGCATAGCCTGCGCTATTCGATCTAATTGGGCAGTAGTAGTTAAGCCAAATCCAACGACAACGACACTTACCCCTTCATTGATTAACGCTTGCGTTGCCGCGTCGATAGCGGTATTCGTAGTTGCCGTGTTGCCCTCGCCATCAGTAACAAGCACCAAAATACGAGGCTGACAGGAAAGATCTGAATATTTCTCATTGTAAAAGCCATCAGCCCTATTTCCCTTGAAGTATTCCAGACCTCCCAAAGCGGTTGGAACAAGGGGGGTATAACCACTTGATGAACCATCATCAGCTATAGCCTGCAATGCTGTCTGATGGGCATCATCATGTTCATGAACGCCAATACGATAATTGGTATAATAGGTTGGGGATTGCACGCTTGCAGTCGCGCTGCCATCGCCTCCGGCCCAGGTGGCAAACCCCCAGGCTATACTGCGATCGAGAAAGACCTCCTTTAAAACATCTTCGGCAATATTGATTCGACTCATGGATTGTGCCCAAGTCACGGGATTCCATGTCACCCCTGCGGTGAGAGCCGGAGAAGCGGCGGTCAAAAAGGACAAATCACTGACATTGCCCTGATTAACGCCCTTAATGGTTAAAATCAAGGTATCTTCGGGATCTGCGGCATAGGTTGAAAAACTTATCTTCGCTGAATCTATGATAGCGCCTTGAGGGGCGCTAATATCAGTAAATCGCAAGCCGACAGGGGCATCAGTGAGGCCAAGATTAAGAGATGTTGCTGTTAAATCAATAGTGGTGGCGCTCGACTTCTGCCCGTCATCACCTGAGGTGCTAATGAAGCGCTCCTCTGGTATTATTATAGTAGGATTAGCCGTAGTATGATATGTCAAGATCAGTTTAGGGGCGTCGGTGTCTGGTTGCCCATCGCGAGACCAGGCGCTCCGCTTGCCCAGACCACTTGATTTAGAGATCATAAATGCTATGTCATTGTTTGCAGCCCAGTCGGTACGATTTACTATGGCTTGCACTATTGTTTTGAGCTCTGCAGTGCTCTGATCGACAATTGTGGCAATCGTCATTTGGGTATCCATACTCCCGGATGTATCTAACTGGACCATAATAGCAGGGTTGACCAGATTCTCGGCGTAAAGCGGAATCTCTCCACAAGCAGCAGTTGCCGGCACATTTTTTACCAACAAGGTGATAGGGATTTTAAGCGGCGAGTTGTATGCCGATCCGGTTATTGTTATTTCTGCCAGATGCGTGCCAATTACCAGGGCAGCAGTATTGAAATTGATGGTGACAGTGTATGAAATGTTTTGGTTAAGCGCGGGAACAACACTGTTGGCAACCACCGCCCAGGTTTGATTGCTGGTCACTGTGGCGGTAGTTGTGTCATTTGTCCCAATGTTGGTGAGGGTGAAAGACATCGAGGCTGCATTATAGCCTTGAAAACAAGTGGGCCCAAGAGACGAAGGGGCCACTGTCCAGTTTGGGCCTGTGCAGCCAGCCTTTGGATTGATGGTAGTCACAGTGGATGGCACAGTCGCGTCAGTTGGGGTCTCGGTTCCTGTGGTTATGTAAAATCCGTCAATTATGGTGCCGGGTTCCCGCATGGCTATTTTTATTTTATGCGTTCCCGCTGTTGCTATGGTTATTGTGCTTCCGGTGCCGACCTGCATGGACTTCGTCCAGATATACTGGTTATAGACGCCATTAAAATTCCATGCCTTCCAGGTGCTGTTATCAACGGTAAAAAACATGGAGTCATGACTACCATCAAAACCCTTGCCACGCATCCAGATGTTATACGTTCCAGCTACAGGAAAACTGACTTCATATTCTTTTACTTCATTTTCCGGTGTGTTAGTCGCGGATCCCGAACTGCCTGAAACAAGCACTTGGCCACCATTGGTTCCCACTACGCTATTCAGGAGGAACTGATCATTTGCGGTAGGACTGGCAAGTACATTATATGAACCGCTGAAGTTTTCGGCCTCAATATAGGTACCGCTCGAAGTTATCGTGCAGACCGCAGCCGCTTTATTGGGGAGCAGAGGGAAAATAGTCAGCGCCATGCCCAGGCAGTAGAGTAACACCAGATGTGATCTCATTTTTTTCATTTTCATATCCTCCTGTGATTTTCCAATACCTGCTCGTCAATATCCAACTTTATAAACTTTTGTGATTGTGGTTGCTACTTCATTCGTCCCGCCGGCTGTCCCTGCTGGACAACAAGGTGTGCCATTTTGAAAACCAGCATTGCACTCCGCCGCATAGGTAAAATTGCGGTAATTAGTCCCAAATTTGGGGGCCGAAACATCACTATCATAAATAACTCTATACCAGTACTGAAGATTCATCATATTGGCAAAGATGCCATCCTGGGTACCGGCAGGAAAGGTGGTGTTTGTCGTTCCGTCAGCGCCATTGCCAAAGTTACGCACTATTTGATCGGCGCCGGAAGCTATGGACTGATTGATAAAATCAGGAGGACCGGCCTTTCTGTTTAAAAATGGGACGGCCTGTTGCCAGCCACTATCAACCGCATTAAATGCCTGAAACGCCTGCCGTTCAACACCAGCTATACTTAATTCTGTCGTGGTATTGTTGGTGGCGTTTATACCAAGCAAGGTCAAGACAACCAGCATGAGCATGGCTATGACCAAGGCAAACCCTTCTTCATTTTTGCATGATGGAAAAAAGTAGCGTTTCATCGGGGCATCTCAATTTTTATAAAAGGTAATTGCCACAGTCTTGGCAACATTTCTATCGGTATAGTTCACATCAAGGGCGACAAGTTTAACATCTGTTTCATCGTCTTCATCTTCCTCGCCATCCTGATCATTATCTATATTGTCATTATTGAGCCAGGTAGTGACCCCCCAACGAACCCCTGTAACTCCCTGGGGTAAGACAAACCCTGTAATCTCGGCTTGAGTATGTGTTTTCGCTCCAGCAGTGTCACTCAGTTGTGCATCGTTATATGGAATACTCCATAAACGTTCGTAACAATTGGTTGCCACTGTTGTTGCCACCGATAGACGGTTCGCAGTAGTATTACCGTTAACAGCAGTGACCTGCATGGTATAGAGCGAAAGAATGCCGATGGTAAGCACAACCATGGCAACCAATGCCTCAATCAAGGTAAAACCATTTTGATTTATTCTGTTTTTCATAGAGTTACAGCCCCATGTTCCTGCAATGAATGGTAGTGACGAGTAAGCGACGGCGAAAATTGTCGTTGTAAGGCCCCCAAGTCGCATTCGAGACTGTTGTATACGTTGCCGAATTGGTGAAGCTCGGGTCTATCCTACTGGCACGAGCAAGAATGGAGACCTGGACAGAGCGGATATCGGTGAGCGTTACTGGAGTTAAGGTTTTTGTGCCATCGGCCATGATATAGTAAAATTCAACGGCATCTATGTTTTCAGCTACGGCTTGAGTGTTAGTAGGGGTTCGCCTGCCAAGATCCATATCAGCATCAGCATAGGCATCGTAGAGGTAGTATTCGACCGTTTCAACTTCATCCACCTCATCTATAGTCGCATTAACTGCTACCGGATTGTTGTTCATTTGGTCGGTATCCGCGACAAAGCCGAAGACCAACTGCGTTGCATTCGCAGTGGTTATGCCAGTTCCGATTGCAGTGCGGCGAGGGTTATACCCAGCCATTCTGATCTCGCGCTCCATGATGTCAAGACCGGCCCTGATGTTCTGCTGCATCTCCACAACCTGCTCCTGGGCAAGAGCAGTACGTTGTTGCGCGACATAGGTGGAATAGATAGCCGCAACAATGACCCCTGAAACAACCAAAGCGATCATCAATTCGACAAGCGTAAAGCCCCTGTTACGATTGTGTCCCGGTATATCCAAATGTGCATGAATAGTTTTCATATATTTGCATTTACGTCGATATTTCGGTTTATTGGATTCTGACATTGCCTGATCGATTTACAATAACACTTCTCGTCCGTCCGTTCGTGTTAGTCAGCGATACAGTGCCGTTTGCAAAGCCGCCTCCATTGCCAGTTGGAATTGAGTTTGGTTTGAATGAAATAGCTGGATAATTGTCATCATTATCGGGCAACGTTGTAGCACTCAAAACAACCCCCGTTGGCCATTGCTGTTGAATAATAATAGATTCACCAGCATCATATTCTGAATCACCATCACAATCGACAAACAACACATACGCAAATGTAGTTCCACCTATCACCTGATTAAAAACCAACGCACTATTTCTGTTACATCTTGCGGCGTGCCCCTTGGCTTTCATTATGGTGCTATGAAGATCGCGCGCAGCACCATTAAGACGTATGTTCGGCCACCATTCACCAAAGTTCGGTGCAGCAATGGCAATTACAATACCAATAATTGCCATAACAATTACAACCTCAACCAAGGTAAAGCCCTTTTGTTTTATTTTGGTTTGCATAGCCCTCGCTCACAGGATGTTTGGTATTCTTTGCACTAAGCTCATCGACAAGGAACACTTGTTCTTTTGTCTTCAGCAAAAAACACACCAGAAACAAATCAATTATGATAAAAACTATAAATCCAGCCTGTTATTACAATAAAAAATTTTAATTACGGGGATATTCTTTTTAGCCAACACTCACCTTGTTAAAAATTTTAACAAAATAAATTCTAAATGAAAATTATTTTACAGGAACTAACCATATGCAAGAAGGGCAATATGAGATCACTCCCAGAATGGGACGGTGTCACTATTGATTTTGATTGTCAATTTTAAGACCATAACCTGAGAGAGGACATAACAATTGCTTGGTGAACCTCCAAACCACCATTTTCAATACTTCAACCCCACCCGCTCCCGTACCAGATCAAGGGTCACGGTGGCCTTGGCGCGCGCCTTGGCGGCGCCACTTTTCAGGATCTCCCGCAGCAAGGCAGGATCAGCAAGATACTCTGCCTTTTTCTGCCGGGCCTCGGCGAAATAATCACTGATAAGGTCAAGCAATTCCAGTTTGAGATATCCATAGGCCGCGCCGCCATTCACATAGAGATCTCGCACTTCCTGCAACCTCTCTGGTGTGGCAAAGAGTTTCAGCATGGCAAAGAGATTGCATTTATCAGGATCTTTGGGAGCCTCCACCGGCGTGGCATCAGTCTCAATGGCCATGACCCTTTTCTTTAAGGCCTTTCCTTCCAGAAAAATAGGAATGGTATTGCCGTATGATTTTGACATCTTCCGTCCATCCAGACCAGGAACTGTGGCCGTGGCCTTATTGATGGCCGGTTCAGGTACGACAAAGGTCTCACCAAAGATATTATTGAATTTCTGGGCCAGATCTCGGGCCACCTCCAGATGTTGCTTCTGATCCTGCCCGACCGGAACCTGATCGGCCTGATAAAGCAGGATGTCAGCGGCCATGAGCACCGGATAGGAAAAAAGCCCATGACTGGGTTCAATACCATTGGCCACCTTATCCTTATAGGAATGACAACGTTCGATCAGGCCCATGGGGGCGATCGTGGAGAGCAGCCAGGCCAGTTCGCACACCTCGGGTACGTCCGACTGCACCCAGAAGGTACAGCGTTCAGGGTCAAGGCCCAGGGCCAGAAAATCAGCGGCGGCCTCAAGGGTGCCGGTGGCCAGACGATTGCGGTCATGGACTGAGGTCATGGCATGGAGATCAACGATAAAGACATAGAGATCCGAGTTCTCCATATGCGAGATCATGGCCTGCATCATGCCGAAATAATTGCCGATATGAAGCTGGCCGGAGGGTTGGATTCCAGATAGAATTTTCATGATAATATAATTAAGAAAAAGGTACGTGATAGAAGGACTTCAATATTATTGAGACAAAAAAGAAGCATACAGGAAAAATAAAAAAAAGGGGAGTGAGAAAAACTTGTTTCCTCACTCCCCTTTTCCCTTTCTCGGCCGTTCCGGCAACGTCGGCCCTGGCCTTAATCTGACAACATACCCATCTTACTTCTTCTCGTCTTTGACCTCTTCAAAGTCGGCATCAACCACATCGTCATCTTTTGACGCGCCGCCTTCCGCCCCACCACCATGGCCGGCATCAGCTCCGTGCTGCGAGGCCTGGGCATACATGAGTTCGGCCAATTTGTGCGAGGCCGTAGTCAAGGCCTCAACCGCACTCTTCAGGGCGTCAATATCATCACCACCAACCGCAGCCTTTACCTTCTCGATCTCTTTCTCAACATTGGCCTTGGTCTCGGCGTCAACCTTGTCACCAAGCTCCTTGAGACTCTTCTGGGTCGCGTGAATCATGGCATCGGCATTATTGCGGGTATCAACCAGCTCCCGCCGTTTATGGTCCTCTGCCGCATGCAACTCGGCATCCCTGGTCATCTTCTCGATATCATCCTTGGAAAGACCGGAAGAAGCGGTGATGCGGATAGATTGCTCTTTTCCCGTCCCTAAGTCTTTGGCCGAAACATGGAGGATACCATTGGCATCAAGGTCAAAAGAGACCTCAATCTGGGGCACGCCACGCTGGGCCATGGGGATATCCGACAGCTCAAAACGACCGATGGTCTTGTTATCCTGGGCCATCTCCCGCTCGCCTTGCAGGACATGGATAGAGACTGCCGGCTGATTGTCCGCCGCCGTCGAGAAGATCTGACTCTTCTTGGTGGGGATGGTGGTATTCTTCTCGATCAGTTTCGTCGTTACCCCACCCAGGGTCTCGATTCCAAGGGAGAGAGGCGTCACATCAAGCAGTAATACATCCTTGACATCGCCGCCCAGAACTCCGCCCTGAATAGCCGCGCCGATGGCCACAACCTCATCAGGGTTCACACCCTTATGCGGATCTTTACCAAAAATCTCTTTCACTTTCTCTTGAACCTTGGGCATCCTGGTCATGCCGCCCACCAGGATAATCTCATCGATATCCTTGGCAGTCAGTCCGGCATCTTTCAACGCCATCCGGCAGGGGGCAACGGTCCGCTCGATAAGATCATCGACCAGGCTCTCAAGTTTGGCACGGCTCAGCTTGATATTCAGATGCTTGGGCCCTGAGGCATCGGCAGTAATAAAGGGCAGATTGATATCGGTCTCCATGGTGGTGGAGAGTTCCATCTTGGCCTTTTCCGCCTCTTCCTTCAAACGCTGAAGGGCCATTTTATCGTTGCGCAGATCAATGCCCTGACTGCGATTGAACTCATCGGCCAGCCAGTTGACAATCCGCATATCAAAATCTTCACCACCAAGGAAGGTATCACCATTGGTGGATTTTACCTCGAAGACACCATCACCGATCTCAAGCACCGAGACATCAAAGGTACCGCCGCCAAGATCAAAGACCGCAATCTTTTCCTCGCCTTTTTTATCCAGTCCATACGCTAAAGAAGCAGCCGTTGGCTCGTTGATGATCCGCAGCACATTCAGGCCCGCGATCTTGCCGGCATCCTTGGTGGCTTGACGTTGAGCATCATTGAAATAGGCCGGAACCGTGACCACGGCATCGGTCACCTCTTCTCCCAGATATTCCTCGGCTGTTTTTTTCATCTTGCCCAGGATCATGGCTGAAACCTCGGCCGGGGTATAGCTCTTGCCATCTACTTCAATGTTTGCCGCCCCGCCTTTGCCGGACACGATCTTGAACGGGCTGATCTGAACAGACTTCTTCACCTCGGCATCGTTAAAATTACGACCGATCAGACGCTTGACCGCATACAGGGTCCGCTCAGGATTCGTGACCGCCTGACGCTTGGCAACCTGCCCTACAATCCGCTCATTATTATCACTGAAGGCTACAATCGAAGGGGTTGTCCGATTCCCCTCGACATTGGCGATTACCTTGGGATCGCCACCTTCCATAATAGCTACACATGAATTGGTCGTGCCCAGATCTATTCCGATTATCTTTCCCATTATCGTCCCTCTCCTTTTCTCAAGATATAAAAAAGGTCATGTTGTGCCTATGACCTTCCATGACCTATAGTGTCAATTGTATTTTCTTCACTTCAATTTCTGCCCTTGCCGCCCACAATTCTCGTTTGCAAAGCACATTTTACAATGTGCATCATCGAGGTTATTGTCAAGCGCTCAAGCCGCCGCGCCGGAGGAGACAATCACCTTGGCAACCCGCAACAAACGATCTTTATAATAATAAGCCTTTTCAAATTCGGCCAGCACATGACTGGCCGGAACCACATCACTGGCCTCCATGGTCAAGGCCTCCTGGATATTGGGGTTAAAGGGCTGGCCGACGCTCTCCACCGGCTTGACCTCAAACTTCTCCAGGGTCGCCAGCAGACTTTTCAGGGTAAGCTGCACCCCCTCCAGCAGGGCTGCCAGATTCTGCTCAGCGCTCACGCCTGGGATGACGCCCTGACTCAGTGCCCGCTCCAGGTTATCAACAACCGGCAAAATGTCGCGCAGGATATGCTCACCAGCATACTTCATGGCCGCATTGCGATCCCGCTCCATCCGTTTTTTATAGTTGTCAAACTCGGCCGCGGCCCGCAACATCTTATCGCGAAACCCCGCTATTTCTTCTTGAGCGGCAGCCAGTTTTTCCTCGACCCCCTGCCCCGCATCAGTCGCGGCAACAGTTTCCGCCTCTCCCGAGACCTGTTCTTCCATCTTCTCCAGGGTCACTTCCTCTTTTTGCTCTTTGCCCACCTGTTCCTCCACTTTCTCAACATTTCAAGACTTCATAACTGCCAGCCTTTATTGACTTACAACGTGAGCGAACAATAAGAAGCCCTATTTTCATTGTCAAGACTCTAAGCCGTTGCAAATAAATAACTATAACATTCTCATGGCGTAAACGGCATAAGGGGCCGTAAGGAAATAGATAAAAATGTGATGATTATTTCTTCACAGCCCCTTGTATAATCTTCGGTGCATGGAGCCTGCCAAGCGCCACACAAATAACCAGCGGTAAAGATTGTTGTTTATTTGACGTTGCAGACCGGCTATTCTCCCTTGCAGGGTTCTTGATATTTAAGGAAAAAGACAATATAGTGTCAGTAAATTTAAGATATATCCTACCGGCAACACCACCACATTTGAGCGGAGCCACACCATGGAATTTGAGCCTAAATGGATAGCCTGGGAAATCACCCGGCGATGCAACCTGAAATGCGTGCACTGCCGCTCTTCTTCCACCCTTGAGGCGGATGATCATCCAGACTTTCCTTTCTCCGAGGCCACCCGTATCCTGGACGATATCGCCTCCTACGCCAACCCCGTGGTTGTCCTCTCTGGCGGTGAGCCCCTGTTGCGTCAAGATGTGTTTGACATCGCCCGATATGGAGCGGGCAAAGGCTTGCGCATGTGTCTTGCCACCAATGGCACCCTGGTGACCCAGGAGATCTGCGACCAAATCAAGGATTCCGGGATCAAGATGGTTTCCTTGAGTCTCGACGGGGCCAAGGCCGAGACCCACGACAATTTCAGAAATCAGCCCGGCGCCTTTGCCGGTACCATGAACGCCATCCGTCTCTTTAACGAGAACAAGATTCCGTTTCTCGTCAACTCCTCCTTTACTATCCGCAACCGGGAAGAGATTCCGGAGATCTACAAACTCGTCAAATCGCTGGGCGCCTCCGCCTGGTATATGTTCATGATTGTCCCCACCGGCCGCGGCGAGGATATCATGACAGAGCTGATCCCGGAAAAGGTCTATGATGAGATCCTGGAATGGCATTACCAGGTGGAGAAAGAAGAGAACGAGCTGCTGATGCGACCAACCTGCGCCCCGCACTATTACCGGATCGTCAGGCAAAAGGCCAAGGAGGAAGGCAGCACCTTCAAGCGCCGCAATCTGAAATTTTCCACCGGCGGCTCCAAAGGCTGCTTGGCCGGCCAGCTTATCTGCCTGATCGATGTGGACGAAAACATCCTGCCCTGTAGTTATTTTCCCAAATCCGCGGGCAACCTGAAAGAGCTCTCCTTTAAGGAGATCTGGGAAAATTCTTCTCTGTTCCATGAACTGCGCGACTTCAAGGGCTACAAGGACAACTGCGGACGCTGCGAATATGTCAATGTCTGCGGGGGCTGCCGGGCTCGGGCCTACGCCATGACCGGCGACTATCTGGCCCAGGAGCCCTTTTGCAGTTATGTACCGGGAACACGAATTTCATAGCATACCAATTCACCATATTCATACTGAAACAAATTTTCCTCACGCCAAGGTGAAGTGACGCTGAGAAGGACAATAAAAGTCTCTCTCAGCGCCTTCGCATCTCAGCGCGAAAAAGAATCACCCTTTACCTTTCAAAACAATCATGAACGATACCTTCCTCAAGGCCTGCCGTGGCGAAAAGACCGACTACACCCCCATCTGGATGATGCGCCAAGCCGGTCGCTACCTGCCTGAATACCAGAAGGTGCGCGGCAACGTCACCTTTCTTGAACTATGCAAGAGCCCGGAACTCTGCGTGGAAGTAACCCTGCAACCCGTTGACATCCTGGGCGTCGATGCGGCCATCCTCTTCTCGGATATCCTCATCCCCATGGAGGCAATGGGGGCCCCACTCACCTTCTCCGAGGGACATGGCCCTATCTTCCCGCAGCCCATCCGCGATCAGGCCGCCCTTGACCGGCTCATTGTGCCCGACCCGGATATCCACACCGGCTTTGTCATGGAGACCATTCGCCTCCTGCGCAAGGAGCTGAAGGTGCCCCTGATCGGCTTTTCCGGCGCACCCTTTACGCTTGCCACCTACCTGATCGAAGGCGGTTCCTCCAAGGTCTTCTGGGAGACCAAGAAGATGATGTTCACACAACCCGAGCTCTTCCACAACCTGATGGAAAAGATCACCGAATGCACCAGCCTCTACCTCCAGGCCCAGGCCAAGGCCGGCGCTCAGGCCCTGCAGATCTTTGATTCTTGGGCCGGAGTCCTGGCCCCCTGTGATTTTGCGGAATTTGCCCTGCCCTATGTGCAACGGATTATCAGCGATCTGCAAGATACCGGTCTGCCCATCATCTATTTCGCCAACAACGGGGCTACCCTGCTTGAGCTCTCGGTCCAGTCTGGGGCCGATGTCCTGGGGCTGGATTGGCGAATCGATATTGGAGATGCCATCAAAAAGGTGGGGAACAAGGCCGTTCAGGGCAACATTGACCCTTTTGCCCTGATGCTGCCCAAGGACAAACTGCGGGCTCGCATCCAGAACCTGCTGCATGGGGCCAGAAACGCCCATGGCCATATCTTCAATCTGGGACATGGCATCCACCAGTTTACCCCGCCGGATCAGGCCAGGATTGCCATTGACGCCGTGCATGAATTGAGCGTCAGAAGATAAGAGAGGATCCTTCGCACAGGAACACAAGATGAGCGAGATCAACACCATCCCCTCTATACCCCAATGCCTGGCACTGATGGATCAATACGGGATGCTCGACAATATCCGGGCCCATTCCCTGACCGTGGCCAGGGCGGCAGAGGCGATTTTGACCGGTTTGACTGAGACAAAGGCGGCAACAAAGGGGGGAAAAACAATTGTGCCAGACCCGGATCTGGTCATAGCCGGTGCCCTGCTCCATGACATTGCCAAGACGATCTGCCTGGAACAGGACTGTCTGCACGCCGACAAAGGCGGCGACATCTGCATAGCGCTTGGCTATCCGGCCATTGGCGAGATCGTTCGCGAGCATGTGCGACTCAATGATTTTTCAACAGAGCGTTACGCCCAAGGGATCTTTCATGCCAAGGAAATTGTCTATTATGCCGACAAACGGGTTCGCCATGACCATATTGTCTCTTTAGATGAACGTTTGGCCTATATCCTGGAACGCTATGGGAACAATAATCAGGAACGCCACCAGCGTATCGAGGACAACTTTCAACGCTGCCGGACCCTGGAACATTACCTCTTCATCCACATACACTTTGCCCCGGATACGCTGGCGGAAAGAGTCGCGACAAGCCGTCGTTACGAAATGATCAAGCACGTATAAACTATTTCGTAACGGCTCCTCAAGAGAACACCCCACCCGCGATTTAAATTGGCAACAAGAGAATAATCACGCATCGGCGACCAAAAGCCCCCCGCAAAGAGTTACCCGTCCTTCTGTATAAAAAAGAAACAATTTCACTCCGAGGCGATCGGCAGGCGGATGATAAAGGTTGCCCCTTGTCCCGGCTCTGACTCGACCTCCAGCGTACCGCCATGCTTGGTGACGATCACATCCCGGGCAATAGCCAATCCCTGCCCGGTTCCCTTCCCTACTTCCTTGGTGGTGAAAAAGGGATCAAAGACCTTGCTCAGAATATCCCCGGGAATGCCGCAGCCTGTATCCTGGAGCCGAACCTCCACCTGATCAGCAACCTGCCGGGTGGAAATGGTGACACGTCCCTTGACCCCGTTGGGGTTCTCGCCCAGTTGGGTGGCAATGGCATGGGAGGAGTTGACCAGCAGGTTGAGAAAGACCTGTCCCATCTGATCAGAGAGGCAGGGAACCAAGGGCAGGTCGCCGGCAAAATCTGTTTCCACATCAGCCACATACTTCCACTCATTGCGGGAGACGATCAGGGTGGTATTGATCAGATTGTTCAGAGAAAGCGGGACTTTTTCCTTGTTGCCGGGATGGGAGAACTCCTTCATGGCCCGGACAATGGTTGAAATCCGGTGCACCCCGTCCTTGGACTGGGCAATGGCCAGAGGAAACTCCTGGGCAAGATAGTCCCAGTCCGCAGCCTCCCGGGTCTCTTCAACCTCCTGAATCAGTGCCGGGGTGACACTGTGATCTTTTTCTGCGGTCAGCAATCGCTGATACGCACCAATCAACGTAACCACATCCTTGAAACCATCATCGAGAAAATCGATATTGGTGCCCACATATTGAGTCGGGGTGTTGATCTCATGGGCGATGCCTGCGGCCAATTGTCCCACGGACTCCAGCTTCTGGGTGTGCAGGAGTTGCGACTGCAGTTTCTCTTTTTCCCTTTCCTCTTGCAGCCTTTGACTGATATCGCGGACAATGGAGACAAAACGGCCGGTTTCGCCGGTCGGCTTGACATACTGCAGAAACACCTCCACTGGGATCCGGGTCCCGGACTTGCTCAGATGCACTGTGGTAAAGGTCAGGGTCTCCTTGGTGCCATCCATCAAAGGGGCGAGCATGGCGCGAAAGCTTTCTTCCGTAAACTCGGGTTTCAGATCCAGAGGGGTCATGCCAAACAGCTCCTCGGCACTGTACCCAACCTGCTGCATCCCGCCCCGATTGACATAGATAAAATGCAGGGTATCCGGCTGGAACATAAAGACACAGTCCATGATCTGATCCAGGGTCATCTTGAACTCGTTGAGATTTTTTTCAATGCGTTTGCGCTGGGCCAGCTCATGATCAAGAACCGTCATGGTAAGTCGCAACTTCTGATTCAGCCTGAAAAAATAGAGGGTGAATCCACCGCCCAGCACAAAAAACAGACAGATAGCCACCAGCCAGGGCCAGTATTGATGCAACAATTGCTGCAAAGTAACATGCTCGATAATATCATAGGGGTCAAACTTGATTCTTTTCAGACAATCGTGCACCGCCTGATAATCCAGGGGGATGGTCCAGCCCATCATCTTGGCGGCCTTGGCGGCCTTATCGGTCGACTGCATCTGAAGCAGGGCAATGGCTACCTCCCGGGCCAGTTCTTCATCGGTGTGACTCACCTTGGCAAAGGGCCATTCAGGATAGAGGGTCGTAGTATAGAGATGGGGAAAGCCAGGAGATGTCTGTGATTTTTCGTCAAGGACGCGGAACTGATCCAGCCTGATCTTTCCTTCCTGGGCCATCTGTTCCAGGGTGCTTGTCCGTACCGTTCCCGCATCGACGGTTTTGTCAAGCACGGCCATGACCACCGCATCGTGGGTGCCGCCAAGCATAAATTCCTTGAAATCTTTATCGGGATCAATATCGTGATCAAGCAGATAACGCCAGGCCATGTGCCAGCCGCCAAACGATTTCTTATCCACCGCCATAAACCGTTTTCCCTTCAGATCCTTGACGGATTGAATATCATCACGGTCACTGCGGCAGAAAAGAACCCCGCCAAATTTGGTCAGTCCCTGGCCAGCCATCTTTGTTTTCATGGTGGCAATACGAGTAATACCGTAATGGGCCTCCAGACTCACATACATGGAAGAGTTGCTAATGGTGAAATCAACCTGCTGGCCTTTCACCGCCTTACCCATTTCATCAAAGTCCAGGGGCACAATGGTAAAAGAGTGGCTGGGGATTTTCCGGGTCAGATATTCGGCGGTCGCGTTCCACTGTTGCAGGCATTTGTCTTTGCCACGCAGGGCGAGGACACCGATCTTGACCTCTTCTGTTTGCTCTGGTGTAGCGGAGAAAAGAAAAACGGGAAAAAGCCAGTAGGCAGAGAGGATGGCAAAAAAAAGACTAAATGGCCTGAGAGCTGTAAGATACCGACTTTTCATATTCACCCTCATGGTGCATTGCAGAAAACAGTGAAAACAACGGATTATGCCGCAGTAATAGGCAGGCGGATAATAAAGGTGGCCCCTTGTCCTGACTCCGACTCAACCTCCAGAGTACCGCCATGCTTGGTGACGATCACATCCCGGGCAATGGCCAGTCCCTGCCCGGTTCCCCTGCCTACTTCCTTGGTGGTGAAGAAGGGATCAAAGATCTTACCCAGGATATCCCCGGGAATGCCGCAACCTGTATCCCGGAGACGGACCTCCACCTGACCCGCAACCTGCCGGGTGGAAATGGTGATGTGCCCCTTGAGTCCGTTGGAATTCTCGCCCAGTTGGGTGGCAATGGCATGGGAGGAGTTGACCAGCAGGTTGAGAAAGACCTGTCCCATCTGATCAGAGAGGCAGGGAACCAAGGGCAGGTCGCCGGCAAAATCTGTTTTCACTTCAGCCACATACTTCCACTCATTGCGGGAGACGATCAGGGTGGTATTGATCAGATCGTTCAGGGAAAGCGAGATCTTTTCCTTGCTGCCGGGATGGGAAAATTCCTTCATGGCCCTGACAATGGTTGAAATCCGGTGTACCCCGTCCTTGGACTGGGCAATGGCCAGAGGAAGCTCCTGGGCAAGATAGTCCCAGTCCGTACTTTCCAAAGTTTTCTCAATCTCCTTAATTAATACAGGGGTTACAGAGTGATCTTTTTCTGCGGTCAGCAATCGCTGATACGCGCCAATCAACGTGGCCACATCCTTGAAACCATCATCGAGAAAATCGATATTGGTACCGATGTACTGGGTGGGGGTGTTGATCTCATGGGCAATACCTGCGGCCAGTTGTCCCACGGACTCCAGCTTCTGGGTGTGCAGGAGTTGCGACTGGAGTTTCTCTTTTTCCCTTTCCGCCTGCAGCCTTTGACTGATATCGCGGACAATGGAGACAAAACGGCCGGTTTCTCCGGTCGGCTTGACATACTGAAGAAAGATCTCCACCGGAATCCGGGTCCCGGACTTGGTCAGATGCACTGTGGTAAAGGTCAGGGTCTCCTTGGTGCCATCCATCAAAGGAGCGATCATGGCGCGAAAGCTTTCTTCCGTAAACTCCAGCTTCAGATCTACCGGAGTCATTTCAAAAAGTTCATCCATACTGTAGCCAACCTGTTCGATCCCGCCCCGGTTGACATAGATATAATGCAGGGTATCCGGCAGAAACATGAATACGCAGTCCATGATCTGATCCAGGGTCATCTTGAACTCGTTGAGAGTCTTCTCAATTCGTTTGCGCTGGGCAAGCTCATGATCGAGAACGGTCATGGTAAGTCGCAACCGCTGGTTCAGTCTGAAAAAATAGAGGGTGAATCCGCCGCCCAACACGGAAAACAGCGTGCTACCCACCAGCCAGGGCCAGTATTGATGCAACAGTTGCTGCAGGGTGATTTTTTCGACCACGTCATAGGGGTCAAACTTGATTCTTTTCAGACAGTCATGCACGGTCTGGTAATCCAGGGGGATGGTCCAGCCCATCATCTTGGCGTCCTTGGCTGCCGCATCGGTAGACTCCATCTGGAGCAGGGCAATAGCCACCTCCCGGGCCAGCTCCTCATCGGTATGACTGACCTTGGCAAAGGGCCACTCCGGGTAAAGGGTCGTCGTATAGAGATGCGGGAAGTCAGGAGATGTTGGCGATTTATCATCAAGAACCCGGAACTGCTCCAGCTTGATATTTCCCTCCTGGGCCATCTGCTCCAGGACGCTTGTCCGTATCCCCCCCGCGTCTACGGTCTTATTCAGTACAGCCATGACCACGGCATCGTTGGTGCCGCCAAACACAAGCTCTTTAAACTCCTTGTTGGGATCAAAATCGTGATCGAGCAGATAACGCCAGACCATGTGCCAGCCGGCAAAAGCTTTCTTGTCCACCGACATAAAGCGTTTTCCCCGCAGGTCCTGGATTGAATGGATATCATCACGATCACTGCGGCAGAAAAGTACCCCACCAAATTTGGTCAGTCCCTGGCCAACCATCTTGGTTTTCATGGTAGCGATTCGCGTATTGCCGTAATGGGATTCCAGGCTGACATACATGGAAGGGTTGATAATGGTGAAATCAACCTGCTTCCCTGCCACGGCCTTCCCCATTTCATCAAAACCCAGGGGCACAATGGTAAAGACACGCCCCGGGATTTTCCGGGTTAGATATTCGGCGGTCGCGGTCCACTGTTGCAGACATTTGTCTTTGCCGCGCATAGCGAGAACGCCGATTTTGACCTCGGCTGGTTCCGTTTGTTTTGCTGTTGCGGCGAGAGAATGAAGGGGAATAAAAAGAGAAAGACAGAGGAACACAAAGAGAAAATTATATAAGGAGAAGACTGGAAAACACCGATTTTTCATATTATCCTCAATTTTCAAGGTACAATCATGTCATTTTTGTCTTCTTTGGCAAATTACAAAATTACAGTTATTTTCCAAGCCCTCACTTACCTGAACAACGGCTGAGATCTCTTCCCTTCTCATCCATTGTCAATGAGTAACATGACCACTCGGGGATTCAAGACGGCAAGAGGAGCCGTAACGAAAATATATAAAAGGCCAAGTTCTTTCGTAACAGCCCCTACTCTTCAAGGTTCCCTATACGCACACAAATAGGCTCTTGAATCCCAACCTGTTTAGAAAAGTTATCCAGTCCCTGCAGAATCGGCCAGGTCACAACCTGACCACGAGGAATAATCAGGACACCATTATTGGCAAAGACATCTTCCTCGGCCACCATCCCCGTCTGAATATCCTTCACTTTGAGATTAACAACCCTTCCCTGCATTGTTTTAATCTTCATGCCCTCCAGGGCCGCCAGTATCTCTTGATTATAGACGCCCGGCATTCTTTTCATACGCAACAGGATATCTTTTTGACTCAATCCCTGATAACTGAGCAGGTCATAATCAATGGCCACCTTTAACATCTGGGCCCCCTGGCAGGCCTCTTCATCGACGGATGCAAGAGGCTCATTTGCATACTCATCCATACGATGCAACTGCATGCCAATCATGGCTGCAACAATCTCCATCCGAGGGATATGGGTAAAAAGTTCTCGTCCAACCTCAGGATGCCGCTCATACATCTGATACTCATCAGGACTGAGCTCAACCCCAGCATACAGTTTGTGCAAGATATCTGTGGGCAAGGTGATACAGCCAACCTGAGACATCAGAGCGGCAACCTCATACTCCCAGGAGTTGGCCAGTTGCAGTTTGCCACACATGCGCGCCACCAGCTCCTTGACCCTTGATCCGGCGCCAAAGACCGTGGCATTGGACTGGCTGAGCAACTCACTCAAGACCTTCATGCTCCCCTTCAAGGTCTCATTCAACAACTCCTTCTCGGCGATGATGAGCTTATGTTGTCTCACACCCAGTGCCAAAGCGGTGGCAAGGGTTGCTGTCGAACAGGGTTTGTTCAAAAAACGAAAGATCTGACCAGTATTGGCCGCTGCCACTGCCGTCTCCTGATCCGCATTGCCGGTGAGCATAATACGCACTGTATCCGGGTACATATCTTTAACCCGGGACAGCAGTTGCACCCCGTCCATCCCGGGCATCCGCATGTCTGAGACAATAAGGGTAAAAGGGCCATCGGTCTTCAAAACCTCCAGGGCCTCATCCCCGCTCTGGGCGGTCTTGATCTCAAAACGATTCCGCAACTGCCGCTGAATGGATTCAAGGACATTGGGTTCATCATCAACCAAAAGAATCTTATCACTCTTTTCAGTCATGTCTTTTCATTCCTGCTTCAAAATTTCAGCACATATTTTCCGCCACTCATCAATTCTGCCGGCCAGGCCAATTTTTTCCAAATATTCATAATCAAGAAGTGCGGCCGCACCAACGATATCGTTTGGCCGCTGTTCATAATAGATCGCATTGGCTACATGCACTGCCAGGACGGGAGTGAAAGAAGTGTCTGGGTATTCTGTTAGGCGGTGATGAAAGCCAATGGCCTCAACCACTGGGCCGGGCAGGCCCCACAGTCCGATAAGATAGGCGCCGACCGCATCATGACCTGCCTGCAAGATCTCTTTTTCAGCATCATACAGCGACACCTCCTGTTGTCGGGCCAGAGTTACCACCTGATCATAGCTTTCCGACATTTTAGAGGTAAAAATAAGTTTCCCGACATCATGGAGAATGCCGGCAATAAAGCTGTGATCCGTAATCGCTTTATTATTGGTCTCGGCAAGGGCAATTTGTTTGGCACAGGCGCCAACTGCCACAGAATGCTCCCAAAGCTTATTTAAAGAAAAAATCTTACTTTGATTTTTCATCTCTGAAAAAATATGCATCCCGAGGACAATCCCCTTGATGGTCTCCAGACCGAGCAGACCCACCGCGCGGGCCGGGCTCTCAACCCGCTGAAAAAGTCCAAAAAAAGCGGAATTTACCAGCTGCAAGATCTTGGCGCTCATGGCCATATCTTCTTCAATAATCGCCGCCACATCGGCAACCGACACATCTGACCGAATCAAGGCCTTCTGCAAACGGGCATAGACTTCCGGCAGACTGGGCAGACTTTCAATCCCGGAGATTATCTCTTTCAATTTTTCATCCGCGATCAAGGTATACAAGACGCTTGCCCGCAACAGTACCAACTTCAACATTTCAGGGTCACTGGGTTTTTCCAGAAACTGATGCACGACCCCAACTGTTCGCAAAATGGCATCCTCGTCTGCCTGCCCTGTCAACATAATCCTGATGGTACACGGATAAAGAGACTGAACTTTTTTTAAAAGATCAGCGCCATCCATGCCGGGCATCCGCATATCAGAGACTACGACATCAAACTCAGCCCCCGCCATCACTTCCAGGGCTTCTCTTCCACTCTCGACAAACTGAAGATCAAAATCATTGCGGAGAGGGCGAAGCACCCGGCGAATACCGGACAGGATATTCGGATCATCATCCACAAAAAGAATACGTCTTTTAGTCATCCAATCACTCCAGTGCGTTAAAGGAACAGAAAATGAATGAACTCCGAGATGCGACAGCATCCCTCTCTCTTTATTGACA
>DDWW01000068.1:0-7216 GCA_002347085.1 Desulfobulbaceae bacterium UBA2276
CCTGGGTTACCAAGAGCACTTTTCCAGCTTGTTGAGTCCGGTAACGGAAACGACGATTCAACCTGCACATACTCTTATCGCCGCATTTATAACAATGCACACTGATTTGCCGTAAATCGTGGGCTATCGTATACGTTCTTTTTGTCTTACATGCTGGACATTGAAAAAAAATACGATTCTCCAGCACCTGATAATCCTTTGTTTTTCCCATGCATCCCCCTCTGGTCAATCATAAGCCGTCGTTCAAAAATAACCAGTACTTTTCAGGTTCATGAACGGCATAAGGGGCCGTAAAGAAATGGATAAAAAGTATGGGTTATTTCTTAACGGCCCCTAAATTTTGAACGCTGGTTTTTCTGGTACCCTTGCCTATTGAGCCACAAGTGCCGCTTGCACCTTGTGGGCCATAATCTCTATATTGCTGAGCACCTCTTCGGCCAGTGGGTCAAGGGGCACGACCTCACCGTTTATGGCGGTGGCCACGGTCTGGGCGCTCTTGGGGTCAAACTGGGGCTGAACAAAGATCACTCGAGCCTTGCCGGCTGTGGCTTCTGTAATCAAGGCGGCAAGTTGTCTGGGGCTGGGAGATTTGCCGCCCGTTTCTATGGCCTTCTGATGCAGGTGATAGGCCTGGGCAAAGTAACCGAAGGCCGGATGAAAGACATAAAAGGATGCGCCCTGATACGGTGCCAGCTCACCTTCGACCCTCTGGTGCACCTGATCAATGGCCTTGTTTGTCGCCAGCAGATTGTGTTCATAGGTTGATTTGTTGGCCGGATCGGTCTCGATCATGGCCTGGGCCATATTCGTGGCCATGATCTTCAGGTTGACCGGTGAGAGCCAGATATGGGGGTCAAGACCAGCCTGGTGGTCGTGCATCTGTTTGGCAGTGCCGTGATCGCCACCACGATCATGTTCAGTATCCCGGTGGGTATCCTTGTCATCTTCGATCATGGGAATTTTGGTAATGGAGGCCGCCATGTCTATCACGCGTAGATCAGGGACGGTTTTTTGCAGTCGGGGGATGATCTGCCCTTCAAATTGCAGATCAAGGGTGAAATAGAGTTGTGCCCGAGACAGGGCCCCAATCTGTTGGGGAGTGGGCTCATAGGTGTGCGGATCCTGCCCCTTGCCCACCAGGACATGGGTAGTTACAAACTGACCACCTATCTGTTCGCTGAGCCATTTTTGCGGAGGGATGGAGACAAAGACCTCCATCGGCGGGGGCGAGGCCGAAACAGTCGGTACGGTGAAACTGAGAAAAGCGAAGAGGAGGAGTGTTCCGGCGGTTATACGTATTCTTTTCATCTGCTTGCTCTTGATGGAGGGAATTTTACTACTGTGATACCCTCTATGTACTCCATGCCCATAAAAAAGCGAGAAAGAAAAAGGGCTTGTGGCTGAAAGGTGAAGAACAAAGGGGGTGGGCAAAGGTGCGAGCGACATGGTCAGATGAAAAAAGAGAGGCGGCCCAATCTGTTGAACAGGTCAGGCCGCCTCGGAGGGGTGGCGCATCAGCAGGATCTGTGCTGATTAGAGGCCGTTAAGCAATGAGCAGTGCTTTTCTTGCTCATTGCTTTTACAGACTCTTATGCCGTTCATGCTATTGAATCGTAAGAATTATTTTCGGAGTCTGCGCTTACCTGAACGACGGCTTAAAACTTATAGCTGACGTCAAACTGATAGATGCTGACCTGATCTTCCTTGGCGGCGGCCCAGTCATCAATGCGCTCATAGTTAAGATAGGTGAAATCGGTTGACCAGTTTTTGGTGAAATTGTAGCCAAGCTGTCCTCTCCAGCCCTGCTTGTTGGTCTTGGAGAGACCATCGCCAAAATCAGAGTCCGAGAGATAGCCAAAGAGCGAATCGGCCTCGACCACGGAGTAAGCCAGACCCATTTTGAAGTCATTGATCGTGGCATCGGTACCAAGAACCCAGCCAATATCATTATCCTCAGGCAGGCCCGGGAATTTGCTGCCGGCCTGGCCATGGGCGCCATCGGCACCGAAGTTCATCCAGACCTGACCATAAAGTTTAAGTTTAACCGGGCCCGCAGGAAAACTTACATCGGTGTAGATATCGCCGATGTTCAGTTCATAGGCATTGGGATCAACACTGCCAAGACCAAGAGATGAGATGGTCGCTGGCTTTAATGGATCTTTCTCAGCATCGTGATCCAAGCCCCATTCTTCGTCGATCATCTCATTGCTGTAGGCCTGATAGCCGGTAGCGATCGTGAACTTGCCCTTCTCGCTGAAGGTGCCGTTGTACCCGACCTGTCCCATATAGAGCATGGAGGTGTCGTTATCCTGTACCATTTTTGCCCCATAAGCGCCGCCGGTGGCAAACACGCCGGTTTTCTGGCCATACGCCAGGGTCATACCGGCAAGCCGGACATCGCCATCCCAGAAAACCCATGAGGTCTTGTAGGGATTCTCGGACTGACCAAGCATCATGCTGAAATCATTCCATTTGTGCTTGGCGTATGCATAGTCAAGACGGATGTCGCCGGTCTCAAAGGGTTTGGCCTCGCTCCAGGTGTCATTGGTGCTGGTGGGATCGTCACCGCCGGTGGCAAGACCGGCGGCTGCCTGCCAACTCTCTTCTTTATTGTCCCAGACACCGCCTAAGCGGAAACGGGTGCGGAAACGTTCGCGGGTGATATCTGTACCCAGCAAGTCCTTGTACTCCCTGTCCCGCATCTCGTAACGAACGCGCAGGTCGCCTTTCAGTTTAATACCGTCAATGAACTCATTGCCGGAGACGGCAAAACCTTTTTTTGCCTCAATGGCATCAATATGTTCGGCGTTGGCGGCGACCTTGTTTTTCAGATATTCCATTTCTTCGGGGGCAGAGGCCTTCTGGCCCTTGAGCATGTCGATCTCGGCCTGCTGGTTGCTGACCTGGGCCCGTAACTCTTGCAGCTCACGTAAAATGGCGTCATTGGAAGAACCCCCTCCAGCCATAGCGGCTGCGGGCAGATACAAGCAGAAGCCGAGGGCCGCTGCCGTTGATAATACTTTTTTCATTTTTTCTCCTTTCTCCGTTAAAAATTAAACAAACTGATTGATTCCTTTCTTCATACTCATCACTTACCGTTTGCCCCCATTGGGCGTAGTAAAAATAAATGTCTGCATATTCATTTATCTCTTTGAACAATGCGGTGACAGTAGTGTAGTGTTTTTAGGATAGGGTTATTGTTGTGTTTTGAGATCGTTAATTATTAGTTACGATAGCGTTTGGACGGCGGGGCGAGATGTTTCAAAAAACCCTGTTCGTCTCCTAACGGAATCCTCATCAATTCCTAACACAAAGGGGGCACAGTGTGGCGTATCACTTACCGGCCCACATCCCTCCTTTGGGTACAAGCCATCAAAATTCTTGTTTAAGGAGATTTGCAATGAAGATGCAGAAAAGTTTGATCGGAAAGGCAGTGAAGAAGGTAATGCTGGCCGGTTGTCTGGTGGCCGTAGCGGCCACTGGTGCTGTGGCTGCGGGAGAAGTTGATGCCAAAATTCCGGTGTACCAGAAAATCAGTGGAGTTTCCGGGGATGTAAACAGTATCGGTTCCGACACCTTGAATAATCTGATGACCTTTTGGGCTGAGTCATTCCGCAAGGAATATCCCAATGTCCGCATCCAGATTGAGGGCAAGGGCTCAAGCACCGCACCGCCGGCCCTGATTGCCGGTACTGCCCAGTTAGGCCCTATGTCCCGGGCCATGAAAAAAGATGAGGAAGATGCCTTTGTCAGCAAGTACGGGTATCCAGTGACCAAGATCGGCGTGGCCCTTGACTCCTTGGCGGTTTTTGTCCATAAGGACAACCCGATCAAGGGACTCTCTTTGCCACAGGTTGATGCCATCTTCTCCAAGACCCACAAGGGTGGAATCACAGAGGATTTTAAAACTTGGGGACAACTTGGCCTGACTGGTGAGTGGGCAGCCCTGCCGCTCAGCCTTTTTGGTCGTAACTCGGCCTCCGGCACCTACGGGTTTTTCAAGGAACACGCCTTGTCCAAGGGTGACTTTAAGGACACTGTTAAAGAGCAACCAGGTTCGGCCTCGGTGGTTATGGGTGTGACCGAAGATCGCTCCGGCATTGGGTATTCCGGTATCGGCTATAAGACCTCCGGCGTCAAGGCCGTCGCCTTGAGTGCCAAAGAGGGTGAGCCTTTTGCTGAGGCCAATTATGAAAATGTTCTGTCCGGCAAATATCCCCTGTCTCGGACCCTGTATATCTATGTCGGCAAGGAACCCAACAAGCCATTGCCGGCGGTGACTGCCGAGTTCTTGAAGTTTGTCCTCTCTAAAGCAGGCCAGGAGATTGTGGTAAAAGATGGCTATATGCCATTACCGGCTGAAGTTGTAGCCAAAGAGCTGGCGAAACTCAATTAAGGGAGAGAGGCTGAAGGCTGGAGGAAAGGTATCACTCAATATGCGATGCCAAAATACCAACAGTCTTCAGCCTTACAGCTTTCAGCCTTTTTAATCTTCAACCCTCCAGAACTCCATGCAGAAGCTTAATAAGTTCATCCAGAAAGTCCGCCGTCAGGATCGTATCGCCACCAGGGTCATTACCTTTGGTGGTCTGCTGGTTATCGCCAGCGTTATTGCTATTCTGCTGCTGATCGTGCGGGTGACTGTTCCTCTGTTTCAATCGGCGCAGGCCAATATTATCTTTCAGTTTCCGCTTCCTTCGGGAGCAGAATCTGTCCTGGCCATGGGTGTTGATGAGTATCAGGAGGTCGCTTATACCTTGGATGCCAAGGGGGTCTTTACCTTCTATAATCTGGCCAAGGGCGCGTCTTTTTTGACGCTGGATGCCGGCGCCCAGAAAAAGGCGGCCCTGAAATCCATCGAATTACATAAAAATAATCAGTACACCATGCTGTGGGAGGATAAGAGCACCAGCATAGCCGAAATTGATTTTCGGCTTCTTTTTGATCAAGAGGGAAAACGGAGCATAAAGCCTGAATTGAAGGTCATCGCCGAGTTTCCACCGGAGACGGGTTCACCGGCTGTGATAGGTGCTGCTATCCGCAAGTCCGAAGATGGACAGCTTACTCAAGTTACGCTTGTGGATGACAATAGCTTTCAGGTAAGGCGCCAGGTGATCACCACGGATCTTTTTGATAATGAGAAAAAAGAGAACTTCGCCTTTGCTGTTCGTGATGATATCCCAGGGAAGATTACCGCCTTCACCCTGGACGAAAAAGGGCATGCCCTTTATGCCGGCACCGATGCCGGCAGCCTCTTGCGCTGGGATCTCAGCAAGAATGATGGGGCCAGTCGCACCGATAATGTAGTAGCCATTGCGGATAAACAGGCGATTACGGCCCTTGCCATGGTCTTTGGCGATATCTCCGTGGCCGTTGGTGATGCCAAGGGAGGGCTTGCCACCTGGAGTCAGGTCTGGAGCGGAGAAGGGGCTGACAAGGTTAAAAAACTGCGGAAGATCCACCCGCTCGACCCCCACAAGAGTGCAGTGGCCTCCATTGTGACCTCGCGCCGCACCAAGTCGATTGTAAGCTCCGGGGCTGATGGTCTGGTTCATTATGACTACATGACCAGTGAAAAGCATCTGCTTGATCTTGACCACCCTTTGACCATATTTGCGCTTGCTGATGGTGACAAAAGTCTGGTTGGTTTTGACCGCGATAAAAACCTGATTGTCTGGAACATTGACAACCCGCACCCGGAGGTGAGTTTACAGACCCTTTTCGGCAAGGTGTGGTATGAGAGTTATGATAAACCGGAGTATGTGTGGCAATCCTCAGCCGGCAATGATGATTTTGAGCCTAAATTCAGCATCATGCCGCTGCTTTTCGGCACCATCAAGGGCACCTTGTATGCCATGATCTTCGCGATTCCGCTCTCTATTTTCGGGGCGGTTTATACCAGCCAGTTTACCAGTTATACCTTTAAAAAAAGCATCAAGCCGATGATTGAGATCATGGCCTCGGTGCCCTCGGTGGTCATTGGTTTCCTCATTGCCTTGTGGTTGGGGCCTATTATTGAAAAATCAATCCTGGCCCTGTTCCTCTGCACCCTGCTTCTGCCCTTGGTACTGGTCCTCATGATGACGATCATGAAGCCCTATTACAAAACGCCCACCCTGAAAAACCGCTGTGCCGGCTATGAATTTTTGTTGCTGGTGCCGGTCGTTCTGGCGACCATCGCCCTCTCGGTATGGCTTTCCCCGGTCGTTGAAAAGCTGCTGTTCAGTGGTAATTTCCTGCAATGGCTCTACAGCGATCTTGGCATTCGTTATGATCAACGGAACAGTATTATCATTGCCTTTGGTCTGGGCATTGCCGTTATCCCCATTATCTTTTCCATTACCGAAGATGCCATCTCCAATATCCCCAACAGCCTGACCGGCGCCTCGCTGGCCCTTGGCGCCAGCCGCTGGCAGACGATCTGGCGGGTGGTGCTGCCCTCGGCCAGTCCTGGTATCTTTGCCGCGATCATGATTGGTTTTGGCCGGGCAGTGGGCGAGACCATGATTGTCCTCATGGCTACCGGCAACACTCCGATTATGGACTGGTCGATCTTTAACGGTATGCGCACCCTGGCGGCTAATATCGCGGTCGAAATTCCCGAGGCGCCCCTGGATGGGACCTTGTACCGGGTGCTCTTTCTCTGCGCCACGCTCTTGTTTGCCCTGACCTTTATCTTGAATACCGGGGCCGAAATTGTGCGCGAGCGGCTACGGAAGAAATATGGCCGTTATTAAGGTGAATTGTTTGTAAAGGGACTAAAATCCCGTTTATCGGGGGTCAGGCTGTGAGTTCAAGGTCTACAGCAGAGTCATGGTCTCAATAAGCTGCAAAGGAAAACTAATGGTGACAAAATGTTAGCTAATAAATTCTGGCGTCAGGGTGAACCCTATGTGTGGGGCACAGGCCTTGCACTCTCGTTGATCCTTTCTCTGGTCATCTTGCTCTTGTATGTGGTGATAAGTAACGGGATCTTGGTCTTCTGGCCTAAAGAGGTCACCTTGGCGACCTTGACCAAGGGTGGATTTCAGTTAGGAGAAATTATCCAGGAAGAAGACAATCCGGCCACTGAGAAGAAAAGATTCCAGTTCAAGATCGGGAACCGTGATCTTTATGGCCTGGATTTTAAGTGGATTGATGCCGCAGAGGTGAGCAGTTTCAGCCTCCCGCCCAATGCCTATGTCCTGGAACGTTTGGAGAACGGGAATTTTTACGG
>DDWW01000068.1:7226-18982 GCA_002347085.1 Desulfobulbaceae bacterium UBA2276
CAGGCTGCGCTTGATGCGATAGAGCCGCAACGAGCCGAGGTCGAAAAAATTAACCGGCAGATTGCCAGCCTCAATCGTAAGGTCGAGCAGAACAATACCAGTCTGGCGCGACTGCGCTATAAAAAGGAAGAAAACAGTCCGGCCGCCACTGCCTTGCATGGAGAGATCGACAAGCTCAAAGGCGAGTTTGACCACTTAGTAGCCATTTTAGGGAGCAAACGGGCGATCGTCTCGGCCAATGAGGCGGTGATGGTCGATGCCAATGGTCAGGAAAAAATCATTGCCGTTGATCATATCGTCCGCTGTTATCAGCCCAATACCATGTCGTTGCCGGCCAAAGTGCACTATTATGGGCAACGACTGTGGGAGCTGCTTTTTGCCGAGCCCCGGGAGTCCAATACCGAAGGGGGGCTCTTTCCGGCGATCTTCGGCACCATCATGTTGATCTTTTTGATGAGCATCCTCTCCTTTCCCCTGGGTGTTATCGCCGGGATCTATTTGCGTGAATATGCCAAGGAGGGCTATCTCGTCAAAATGGTGCGGATCGCGGTCAATAATCTGGCTGGTATCCCGTCCATTGTCTATGGCATCTTTGGTCTGGGTTTTTTTGTGTATGGCGTGGGCGGCCAGATCGATCGCTTGTTTTTTCCCGAACAGTTGCCCACCCCCACCTTTGGTACCGGCGGGATCCTCTGGGCCAGCCTGACCCTGGGGCTGCTGACCGTGCCGGTGGTTATTGTTGCCACCGAAGAGGCCTTGGGCTCGATTCCCCCTGGTATCCGTGAGGGTTCACAGGCCCTGGCCGCCACCAAATTTCAGACCCTCACCCGGATCCTGCTGCCCATGGCCTCTCCAGGGATTCTGACGGGCTTTATCCTCGCCATGGCTCGGGCCGCGGGCGAAGTGGCCCCGCTGATGATCACCGGCGTGGTCAAGCTGGCACCGGCCCTGCCGCTCGACGGTAGTTTTCCCTATCTTCATTTAGATCGTAAGTTTATGCACTTAGGTTTTCATATCTATGACATCGGCTTCCAATCTCCCAATGTCGAGGCGGCAAAGCCCATGGTCTATGTCACCACCTTGTTGTTAATTCTGATCGTACTCATCCTGACCTCCACCGCAATCATGCTGCGCAATAAGATGCGCGAGCGTTTTTCCGTGGCCGACCTTTAAGAGGAGAAAATATGTCCCAAGTCGTTAATACTGCCATTATGGCCATGGAAAACCCGCAGGTGGTGGTAGAACACCTGGATCTCTTTTACGGTAAAAGCCAGGCCCTCAAGGATATGAGCTTTGGTATTCCCGCGAGTCAGGTCACGGCCTTGATCGGGCCTTCAGGTTGTGGAAAATCGACCTTTCTGCGGTGTATCAACCGGATGAATGATCTGGTCGAGGGGTTGCGGATTGAGGGCCTGATTGCCATTGACGGTGAGAACATCAATGACCATAACCTTGATGTCATTGAGTTGCGGCGCAAGGTGGGTATGGTCTTTCAGAAGTGGAACCCTTTTCCAAAATCCATCTATGAAAATGTTATCTATGGCCTGCGGATTGCCGGGATCAAAGATAAAGGCCTGCTTGATCAGGCGGTGGAGAAAAGTCTGAAACGGGCCGCCCTCTGGGATGAGGTCAAGGATCGCCTGCATCAATCGGCCATGGGTCTGTCGGGCGGTCAGATGCAACGGCTCTGCATTGCTCGGGCGGTGGCGGTTAATCCCGAGATTATCCTCATGGATGAACCCTGCTCGGCCCTTGATCCCCGGTCAACCTCACGCATTGAGGATCTTATCCGCGAATTACGGGGTGAATATACGATTATTATTGTCACCCATAACATGCAGCAGGCGGCGCGCATCTCTGATTATACCGCCTATATGTATCTGGGCGAGCTGATTGAATACGGGCCGACCCAGAAATTGTTTACCGTTCCCGAACGCAAGGAAACTGAGGACTATATTACCGGCCGCTTTGGTTGAGGGGTGACCTGATGCTTGTTGGTATTTGGTAACAGCCCTGGTGGGCAGGTTGAAGGCTGAAGTGGACATCGTCCTTATGAGTCCTCTTCGTCCTCTGTGTTTGTTGTATGGTGCATGATAAATCCCTGACCAAGGAAGAAGGAGTAGCTTGATGGCGTATAATATCCAGACTGAAAAAGAAACCCTGAAGGGGCATATTGTTTATCTGAGTACGGTTGTTGAGGAGAATCTGGAATGTGCCATTCGGGCCTTGATCGAAAAGGACCCTGACATCGCGCATCAGGTTATGCAGACTGATCGCTGTGAGGTAGATTATCTTGAGATCGATATTGAGCATGAATGTCTGCGTATTATGGCCCTACATCAGCCGGTTGCCAGCGATCTGCGTTTTCTGGTCACGGTTTTGAAGGTGAATAACGATCTTGAGCGTATTGGCGACTTGGCATCCAAGATTGCCGACAAGGTACTCCTCCTCTATAAGGCTGATCCCGGAAGATTTATGTCGGAGTCGATGCAGGTGCCGGAGATGTTTCAGGGGATGTTTGATAAAACCCTGTGGATGTTCAAACAGTCCATAGAGGCCTTTATCAATGAAGATACTGATCTGGCCTACAAGGTCTGTCTGGCTGACGATGAAGTGGATCTGGCCAAGCGGAGCATCTATACAGAACTGGAAAATATTATCATGAAGGATCCGGCCCAGCAGGTTTATCTGGCCAAGTTGCTCAGCGTGGCCAGAAGTACCGAGCGTATTGCTGATCATTGCACCAATATCTGCGAAGACATCATCTACATGGCTCAAGGCAAGATTGTTCGTCATACTGGGCTAGAGAGGAGGCAGGTGACAAACGACAGGAAACAGGAGGCCGGGTCATAAGTGTAGCGGGATTTCTTGTCGTGCCCTGTGCCTTGGTGGATACTCTCCTGATCATTATTGTTAACTGCCCCTGAACACCTTCTTGTAGATTGTTTTTTTACTTAAACAGGCTACAGGCTCATAGTCTAAATAATATAAAGGTGCCTTGAAAAATGGTCTTTCTGCTCAAACTTGGCGTTATGCGTAAAATTTTATCCTCGGAATATCAACTATATGCCTGCGGTAAAATTTTTCACATGCCTCAGAGTCTGCGCTGACCTGATCTTGAACAAAAAGCCTCATTTTTCAAGGCACCCATAAGTAGTTATCATTGTTGTTAATGGAGTTTAAGAGTGGCAAAAGAAACTATCCTTATCGTTGAAGATGACGAAGATATCCAGCAGCTTGTTGGGTATAATCTGGCCAAGGCGGGCTTTCAGGTCCTCTATGCCGAAAATGGCGAGCAGGCCCTGGCGAGTGTCAAGCGCGAGTTGCCGGACTTGATGGTCCTCGATATCATGTTGCCCAGCCTCAATGGCTTGGAGGTGTGCAAGATTCTGCGTAAAGACCCGCACACCAAGGCCTTACCCATTATCATGCTGACGGCCAAGGGAGAAGAGAATGACGTGACCGCAGGTCTTGATCTGGGTGCCGATGATTATATCACCAAGCCGTTCAGTCCTAAGATCCTGGTCTCCCGGATTAAAGCGGCCCTGCGACGACGGGAGGAATCGTCTGGTGAAGACGGCCGTGGGCTGCAAGACGGTCTGCTGAAGGTGCATGATATTGTCATTGATCCCAAACGTTATGAAGTAATGGTGGCCGGCAGTCCTGTTTCGCTGACGGTCACTGAGTTCAGTATCCTCGATCTTCTGGCGCGGCGGCCAGGCTGGGTCTTCAGTCGTCAGCAGATCATTGACGGGGTACGGGGTTATGATTACGTCATTACTCCGCGGGCTGTGGATGTCCAGGTATTCGGGCTGAGGAAGAAGCTGGGGGCCTCGGGCGAATGTGTGGAGACCGTGCGGGGGATTGGCTACCGGATGAAAGGGTAGGCTGGTTTAAAGGTGTATTCGTTTGTATTTTTGCAGGGGCGTGAGAATAAAAAAAGCGGGAGCTGCAAAATGCAGCTCCCGCTTTTTTTTATTACAGAAGAGGTTCTTCTTTCAGACCTTGAAACGATCCGTGATCTCTGGTCTCGGATTACGTATTAGGGCAAGGGCTCGTCTATGGCGCGGATATCCCAGGCCTCAGTGCGGTTATTGTCGCTGTTGATGACGATGCGGAATTCAAAGATGCTGGCCGGGTCGAGAAAGTAAGCGTCGTTGACAACGTTTGATTTAGAGCAGTGGAAAAAGACCGTTTCGGCCTGCAGCCCTTCCGGTTTCAGGATATAATAGCGCATGAAGCCAAATCCGCGCTCCTGATTATAGTTGACCGCTACCCCACGCTGCCAGTTTTCGCTAAGATTGGCATGATGACTGCTCTGGATAGGGAGCAGTCCTGGGATGAGAAATCCCGAGAGATAGGAGTCGGCGATCTCCTTGAGTTGACCGCTGACATGATTGAAGGCAATGACCTCAACCCGGCATCCCATGTTCTGCAAGGCAACCACCAGGCGGACAAAGTCCCCGTCGCCGGTGAGCAGGATGACGCGGTCAAGGTTGCGGGCCTGAAGCAGGGCATCAATGGCCAGATCCATATCAGCATTGGCCTTGGTGGTGAGGATCCCTTCATCATCGACAAAATGCTGCACGTATTTCTTGATGACCTTGAACCCGCATTGGCGGAGGATGTCGTGATAGCGATACAGCTTTTGGCGATATTCATGGTCATCCTTGGTGCGGGCCCCATCCTCAGCCAGATAGGAATTGGCGCGCAGGAGGACTGATTTTCCCAGATTGGCCAGATCAACCAGGATGTCATAACGCATGCCATAGCCGCCGCAGAGGCGGATGTTCTCGGCATCGACATAGATTCCAGTCTTCAGCATTTAAGCTTTACTCCTTTGGATAATTTTAGAGGCCGTTACTGAAAAGAGCAAGGCTCTTTTCAGTAACGGCCTCTTATGCAATGTCAAATAAACAGCAATCTTTACCGCTGGTTATTTGCGTGGCGTTTGGCAGACGACATCCACCGTTTGATCATACAATGAGCCGTTACCTTCAGCCTTCGGTCTTCACCCTTCTCAGCCTATCCACCGGTAAAATTATTCCCACTCTATAGTGGCAGGTGGTTTTGAGGAGATGTCAAAGACCACCCGGTTGACCCCGCGTACTTCATTGATGATCCGGCTGGAGATAACACCAAGCAACTCGTATGGCAGTTTCGACCAATCGGCGGTCATGGCGTCTCTGGAGTCCACCGCCCGCAGGGCAATGACATTCTCATAGGTGCGGCCATCCCCCATGACCCCCACGGTCTGGATGGGGAGGAGCACGGCAAAGGACTGCCAGACCTTGCGGTACCAGCCGCTTTTCTTCATCTCTTCCAGCACGATAACATCGGCCTGACGCAGGATCTCCAGGCGTTTCAGAGTGACTTCGCCCATGATGCGAATGCCCAGGCCCGGGCCGGGAAAGGGCTGGCGGTGAATGGCTTCTTCCGGCAGGCCCAGCTCAAGGCCCAATTCGCGTACCTCGTCCTTGAACAACTCGCGCAACGGTTCGATCAGGTCCAGTTTCATGATCTCGGGCAGGCCGCCGACGTTGTGATGTGATTTGATTGGGGCCTCACCGCGAAAGGAGACTGATTCGATCACGTCGGGATAGAGGGTGCCCTGGGCCAGATAGTTGACTTCTCCCAGTTTGCCGGCCTCTTCTTCAAAGATCTTGATAAAACCCAGACCAATCCGTTTGCGTTTGACCTCCGGGTCAACAACGCCGGCCAGCTCACCCAGAAAGAATTCGGTAGCCTCTACGTCAATGAGCTTGAGTTTGGTCTTTTCTTTGAAAAAACGGAGGATGGATTCCGTCTCGCCGATACGCATCAAGCCGTTATTGACATAGATACAGGTGAGTTGGTCGCCGATGGCGCGATGGATGAGAGCGGCAGTGACCGAGGAGTCCACGCCGCCGGACAGGGCACAGATAACCTTGCTCGTTCCCACCTTGTTTCTGATGGCCTGGACGGTGGATTCGATAAAGGAGTGCATGGTCCAGTCGGGCTGGCAGTCGCAGAGGCCAAAGATGAAATTGCGCAGGATATCGGTGCCGATCAGGGTATGGGCGACCTCCGGGTGAAACTGGACGGCGACAAAGGGCTTCTCCTGGTGCCTGAGGGCGGCAAAGGGCGAATGACTACTGGTGGCGGTGGCCTCAAATTTTGGTGGCGCCACTTCCACCCGGTCGCCGTGGCTCATCCATACCTGATGGTGTATGGGGCTGGTCTCAAGGCCGGCAAAGAGTCCGCCGGTAACTTGGATAGAGAGGTCCGCCTTGCCGAATTCTCGTTTTTCCGCCTTTTCAACCTTGCCGCCTAATTGCTGAATCATGAGCTGCGCCCCGTAACAGATACCAAGAACAGGGATACCCATCTCAAAAATTGCCGGGTCGGATAAGGGGGCATCAAGGTCATAGACCGAGGCCGGCCCACCCGATAGGACAATGCCAGCTGGGGCCAGGGCCTTGATTTTTTCAAGCGGGATGGAATAGGGATGGATCTCGCAATACACCTTTTGCTCACGGATGCGTCGGGCAATAAGCTGGGTGGTCTGGGAGCCGAAATCAAGGATGAGGATTTTTTTCATGATAAGAGAGGGTGAAAATTAAAAGTTGAAAGTTGTAGCCTTGTTGAGAAGGGCAATAAAGTTCCCCTCTTTTAAAGGAGGAAAACACGTCATCTGCCCCTCTGAATCAAGCCGTCCGGTAGTTGGGGGCCTCTTTGGTAATGATAACGTCATGGACATGGGATTCCCGTAGACCGGCGGCGGAGATGCGGACGAATTTGGCCTTTTCGCGAAGCTCCTCAATAGTGCCGGCGCCGACATAGCCCATACCGGAACGAAGTCCACCTAAAAGCTGGTAAATAACATCGGACAAGGGACCACGGTACGGGACTTTGCCCTCAATGCCTTCGGGAACAAGTTTGGATTGGCTGCTCACTTCCGACTGAAAATAACGATCTGATGAGCCTTTGCGCATGGCCCCAATGGAGCCCATGCCCCGGTAGCCCTTATACGTGCGTCCCTGGTAGAGAAAGGTCTCGCCCGGGGTCTCGTCGGTGCCGGCAAACAGAGAGCCGATCATGATCGCGTGCGCCCCGGCCCCAATGGCCTTGGCCAGATCGCCCGAATGTTTGATCCCGCCATCGGAGATGATGGGAATTCCATGTTTGGCCGCTGCCGCCACACAGTTTTTCAGGGCCGTCATCTGGGGGACACCAACTCCGGCCACAATGCGGGTGGTGCAGATGGAGCCAGGCCCCACCCCCACCTTAACGGCATTGGCACCGGCAGCGATCAGGGCGGCCGTGCCCTCGTAGCTGGCAACATTGCCGGCAATGACCGGCAGGTCAGGGAAGGCAGCCTTGATGGCCGCAACCGCTCGTAGCACCCCACGGGAGTGACCATGGGCCGAGTCCATGACCACCACATCGACACCCGCGTCCACCAGCTTCTGGGCGCTGGCCTCTATGCCCGGCCCCACACCCAAGGCCGCGCCTACCAGAAGACGGCCCAGATGATCCTTGGCCGCCAGGGGATATTTTCGTATTTTTTCCAGATCCTTGATGGTGATCAGTCCAGCCAGATTACCGTTGTCATCAACGACCAACAGCTTTTCAATGCGGTGCTCATGGAGCAGGGCCTTGGAATGTTCCATGTCAATGCCCACCTTGGCGGTCACCAGATTCTTGCTGGTCATCACATCACCCACCCGCAGGTCGCTGTCTGAGACAAAGCGCAGGTCTCGATTGGTGACTATCCCCACCAGTTTACCCTCGCGCAAGACCGGCAGGCCGGAGATCTTGTATTTGGCCATTATCTTTTCCACATCGGCCACCGATTGATCCTCGCGGACGGTGATCGGGTCAATGATCATCCCGGATTCCGATTTCTTGACCTGCTCAACCTCTTTTGCCTGTTTGGCAATTCCCATGTTTTTATGGATAATTCCAATCCCGCCTTCGCGGGCCATGGCAATGGCAGTCCGATGTTCGGTAACCGTATCCATGGCCGCGCTGACCAAAGGGGCGTTTAAGGTGATGGTGTCGGTCAGTCTGGTGGTCAGCGAGACTTCATTGGGGAGAACCTCCGAGGCCGAGGGGACAAGCAGGAGGTCGTCGAAGGTAAGGGCTAATTCTATGATATCTGGTAACATGGCGGACTCCTCTCGCAAGGTTCAAGTGAAGAGAAAAAGAAGAGAAAATGCTGAATTTAATCAGTTTCTATTTTCAGTTTCCAATGTTAAGAATAAGGTATTCAAGAGGCAGGATATGCCCTTTGGTAAAAAAAGCATCCTGTTCATTTGAGCAGTGTAGCATTTCAAGCTCAAAGCTTAAACCTTTTTTAGGGATGACCTGTTTTTGGCCGGTAAGCCGTTGTTAAAAAATAACTGTAACCTTTCTGTACAGTAACGGCATAAGGGGTCCTGAAGAAATAGATGAGAATAGAATAATTATTTCTTAACGTCCCTGAATGTTTATGAAAGTTTATAAATAAAGAGGAGGAAGGGAGTCATGATCCTTATAAATATCAATCCCGATAACCCCCAATTGCGCCTGATTCAGCAGGTTGTGGAGCAGCTACGAGATGGGGCGATTATCTGTTATCCAACGGATACTGGTTATGGCGTGGGGTGTGATTTGTTCCATCAAAAGGCGATTAAGCGTTTGATGCAGATCAAAAAAAGACCGGAAGGAAAGCCTTTTTCTTTTATGTGCTCCAGCCTGAAACATATCAGTGAATATGCCCATGTGTCAAATACGGCCTATCGGCTGATGAAAAAAAATCTGCCAGGGGCCTATACCTTTGTCCTGCCCGGCAGTAAGCTTGTGCCCAGAATCATGGCCACCAAACAGAAAACCGTTGGTATTCGGGTGCCTGACCATCCCATCTGTCTCATGCTGCTGGAGACCCTGGGTTCTCCTTTGGTCAATACCAGTATCCCGCTGATAAATGATCATCCTGTGCCGACCGAGGCCTATGAGATCGAGATGATTCTAGGGAACCGGGTCGAGGTGATTATCGACGGAGGCCCGGTCTATCCCGACCCCTCCTCGCTCATTGATCTGACTGGTGATCACCCGGAAGTTTTACGGGAAGGAAAGGGCGATATAACCTCATTTTTGTAGCAGGCAGTGTCGGGATGAAGCCCGAGCTTCACCAGCCCGACCTTCATAGAGAGAGGCCAGCGGAGGCATGGGCGTAATCTGACTCTATGCTACCCCTTGATCAATGGCTCTTTCAGCGACCGGCTCATGGTAAAATGGACGGTCTTTCTTTCTGGGATATTCATGATGGCCCCGGTTTTGGGATTTTTTGTGCTTCGCTCCTTACGGCTGCGAATAGAAAAACTGCCAAAACCCCGAAGCTCTATTCTTCTTTTTTCTACCAAGGCCGTTTTCATGGTTGTCAGCATGATTTCAAGGGCTGCGGTCACATCTCGTTTAGGAAGGGAGAGATCGACGCTGACCTGATCGACAAGTTCTTTTTTTAACATGTTGAATCGTGGGAACCCGCACGTATAAGTATAATGGTTATAAAAAAAAGGTTGTTTTGCTAGAAAAATTTTTCTATGCAAAACAACCTTTTATGTATTTAGGAGCCGTTACGAAATAATATGGCCATTTATATCTATTTCGTTACGGCTCCTTATGCCGCTCTGGACAATTAAATGGCCTTGTTATTTTTTTACAGCGGCTTAGGTGGTGTGGCGAAATAAACAGTATCTTTTACTTATTTCATAACACCAGCTTATACCGCTTCCCAGAAACAGGCAGTATCTTTTGGCTGCTTCCGGGAGTGGCGTCTGACAGAGAGCATCATTAGGGGCTGTAGTAGTTTTTTACAGCCCCTAAGGTAACAGAACTCACGGTTTTTCTCTTTGAAGCGCCGAGACTTTTAGTTGTCCTGTCCACTGGCCGCAGCCTTGAAAAGGTCGCCCAGGGTGGCTGGAGCTGCTGCTTCAGCGGCAGCCGCCGCAGCAGCAGGGGCAGAATCTCCCTTTGTGGTTGCGGCCTGTCCTTCGGTTGCCGCTCCCTCACCATCTTCTTCCAAGGTCTTGATGGAGAGGCCAATCTTCCGGTCTTTGGCCGATACGTTGATAACTATGGCCTTCAAGGTGTCGCCAACCTGATAGGTGCCGACCGGGGTCTTGATCTTTTCTTTGCTGATCTCGGAGACATGCACTAATCCCTCGATTCCTTCCTCAAGTTGCACGAAGACCCCAAAGTCAGTGACATTGGTGATCGTACCTTCGATGACGGTGCCGGATGGATATTTATTATAGGCCGCCTGCCATGGATCGGGCTCAAGCTGTTTGATGCCCAGGGAGAAACGCTCGTTTTCCTTGTCAATCTTGAGAACAACTGCCTGGATGGTCTGACCCTTGGCATATTTTTCGGAAGGATGTTTGATCCGTTCGGTCCAGGACAGGTCAGAGACATGGATCAGTCCGTCAATCCCGTCTTCAATCCCGATGAAGACACCAAAGTCAGTAATATTCTTGACTTTCCCTTCGATAATAGCCCCGACCGGATAGGATTCAGTGACCAGATCCCAAGGGTTGGGCTGCATCTGTTTCATGCCCAGAGAGATGCGTTTGGTCTCGGGTTCGATATTGAGCACCATGACCTCAACCTCGTCGCCCACTGCCACGATCTTGGAGGGATGACGGGGTTTCTTGGACCAGGTCATTTCAGAGACATGGATCAATCCTTCCACGCCTTCTTCCAGCTCGATAAAGACGCCGTAGTCAGTAATGGAGACGACCTTGCCCATGGTCTTTTCGCCAATGGGGTAACGGGCGGTAACGGTTGCCCAAGGGTCTTCTTTCAGTTGCTTGACGCCGAGAGAAACGCGGTCGTTGTCTTTGTCGTATTTGAGTACCTTGACTTCCAGCTCTTCGCCGACCTTGTACAATTTGGCCGGATGGGAGACCCGTCCCCAAGAGAGATCAGTGATATGGCAGAGGCCGTCCATGCCGCCCATGTCGATAAAGAGACCATAGTCGGTGATATTGGTGATCGCGCCTTTGATGATCTGGCCTTCCTGGAGGATGGAACGCATCCGCTCGCGCAGCTTGTTGCGGTCATCCTCAAGGATGGCCCGGCGGGAGATAACCACGTTGTTGCGTTTACGATTAAACTTGAGCACCTTGAACGAAAAGGTCTCGCCGATGAGGGCATCCAGGTCTTTGACCGGACGCAGATCAATCTGCGAGTAGGGCAGGAAGGCGGGGACGCCAACATTAACCGACATGCCGCCCTTGACTCGGTTATCGATCTTGCCTTCAATGGTGCCGCCTTCTTCCTGAATCTTGGCAATATCTTCCCAAACCTTGATTGCAATTGCTTTTTCCCGTGACAGAAGGAGTCCACCTTCTTCTTTGCGCCGCTCGATAAAGACCTCAAAAGTGTCGCCAATTTGAATCTCTTTACCTTTTTCCAGTTGGAATTCGGATTTGGCAACATAACTTTCTGCCTTATCTCCGACATCAACCAGGACATAGCCATCGACGACGCCGATGATGGTGCCCATGGTTACATCGCCAACGTTGACGACATTGCTGTTTTCTTCCATCTCGAAGAGTTCGGCAAAACTCAACTCTTCGTCATTGTTTGTTTGTGTGGTTGCCTCGGTCATGGGTTTTTGCTCGTGCGACCCCGCGAGGGGCCAGGTTGTAGGAGGTTGATCTTTATCATCTGCTCATATTTGTTGATGTCTATGAGCAAACGATGCCAGTAAGCGATGAACAGATAAAAAA
>DDWW01000058.1 GCA_002347085.1 Desulfobulbaceae bacterium UBA2276
CAGGTCGTGAGGCACTGTCTCTGCAACTTGAGACCTTGCCGCTGGTGAAACAGCTTTTGAAAATTCAACGGCGCAATGCAGTAATTACCTTGAATATTGCGGGAGACTCTCCCCGGCATGTTCTGATTAAAGAGTTACAGACGGATCCAGTGCGTGACACCTTGATTCATGCTGATTTCTTTGAGATCCTTCTTGACCAGGCCCGGCAATTTACCGTAGATCTGGTAGTGACTGGTGCGGCTAAAGGTGTTGATCTTGGCGGGATCATGGAGGTTGTTTCCCGTAAAGTGGTGGTGGAGGGAAATCCCCTTGATATCCCTGATACGCTTGAGGTGGACGTGGCTGATCTGGCCATTGGCGATAGTTTCTCGGTCAGTGCTCTGGCACTCCCTGACAATGTCAAGATGATCACCTCCGCTGATGCTGTCTGTGTAACAATTACGGCACCGATTACAGCTTGATCTGGTCCACCCTGTTTTTACTGTTTCTGTCCGGAAAGAGCCATGGCTCTTTCCGGATTTTTTATTTGCTGGGCATCTAATGTCTGTGATGTCTGTGACGTGACGGGATGAGTGAAGATATGTTTTTAGTGGTTGGCTTAGGAAATCCCGGTAGTGAATATGCGTCAACGCGCCATAACGCCGGATTTATGGTTGTTGATGAACTTGCCCGAAGATTTGGGGTTGCTGTTGATCGTGAGAAATGGCAGGCCTATTCGGGCCAGCTCTCTTTGTGGGGAAATAAGATTTGTCTGCTGAAGCCGGATACGTATATGAATCTGAGTGGTAAGGCAGTGGCTCGATATGTCGATTTTTATAAGGCCCAACCTGAGCAGATTCTGGTGGTGCATGATGATCTTGATATGGCCCCCGGCCGGGTGAAACTGGTTGCGGGCGGTGGGGCGGGAGGTCATAATGGTATCCGCTCATTAGTTGAGTATTTAGGGACAAAGGATTTCCTTCGGTTAAAGTTGGGGATTGGCCGTCCTGGACAAGGTGGTACTTATGCTGGGATACCGGTAGAGAAATATGTGCTGGCCCCTTTCTCGTCTGATGAAAAAATAGCCCTGGAGCAGGGGATGGACCTCATTGAAAAAGGTTTGGAGTATCTGGTGTGTGATGGTCTGGCCAAGGCTATGAACCTGTTAAATACCAGAAAGTAGTGGATGATCCCGGCCGCTTTTGAAAAAGCCCTATTTTTGAAGAGCTAAATAATGAAAGATATGTTATTGATAGAGCATAACTTTTAGGGACTATAAAGAAATAAGCATTCCATTTTTGTCTGATTTTTTATGGCCCCTTATACCGTTACTGTACTGCAATGTTACAGGTATTTTGTGACAACGGCTTAGAGAATTTTCATCTTGATCAGGAGGGTATAGTGTTTATTGCAGGCGATATGGCCGTTTATCCGGCCCATGGCGTAGGGGTGATTGAGTCCATTGAGACTCAGACGGTTGCAGGCATGGATCATTCATTTTATGTGATGAAAATCATTGAGAATGATATGAAGATCATGATTCCTACCAGAAACAGCGTCAACGTAGGGCTGCGAGCTATTATTGACAAGAATGAGGTGGAAAAGGTCATGGGGATCCTGCGGGAGAGGAATATAGCGATCAGTACCCAGACTTGGAACCGTCGTTATCGTGATTACATGGAAAAAATCAAGACCGGCTCTATCTTTGAAGTTGCGATTGTCCTCCGTGATCTGTTTCTGCTCAGCGTTGATAAAGAGCTTTCCTATGGCGAGAGAAAGATGATGGATACCGCCAAGAATCTCATCGTCAAAGAGATTTCCTTGGCCCGGAATATGGATGAGGTCAAGACTGCAGATCAGATTGAGAGGATGTTCTCCTGAATCCTGATTGTTACGTAAGTGGTCTGGATGTATCGTACGACTGTTATATCGGTGTTGTGTTTGCGTATGTATTTTCTGCTCTCTCGGTCTGAACCTTTTTTTGCCATAACGTTTTTGCATGGCTGTCAGTCATGAATCATAGTCGTTGTGAGCCCTCTGTCGCGCCTTCTTCCTCCGGGCACCGTTTTATTTTTCATGTGACTGCCGAACTAACCGGTTGTCGTTTAGATCATTTTTTGGTGCGGGTTATCCCTGGGGCTTCCCGATCGGTTCTCGCGGAATCGGTGCGGGTCGGTTTAATCCTGGTAGATGGCCGGCAACGGAAGAGCAGTTATTGTTTAAAGGTGGAAGAGTGTGTTGCCGGAACTCTGTCTGTCGCTCCGGCAATGGATCTATTGCCGGAGCAAATACCCTTCGAGATCCTTTTTGAGGATCTACATCTCTTGGTTCTCTCCAAGCCCCCGGGACTGGTAGTGCATCCTGGTAGTGGTAATCAGACCGGAACCTTGGTGAATGGCTTGCTATATCATTGCCAGGCTATTGCCGGGGTTGGTGGTGATGCCGCACGTCCCGGGATTGTGCATCGTCTTGATAAAGACACCTCCGGCCTTATGGTCGTAGCCAAAGAGGAGGGGACGCATCGAAGGCTGGTCGATGCCTTTAAGACCAGAATGGTGAACAAGCACTATCTGGCCTTGCTGCATGGGATCCTGGAACAGAAAGCCGGCCGGATCGTGGCCCCGATAGGTCGCCATCCGGTACATCGTCAGAAAATGGCAATACTGGAGAACGGGAGATTTGCCGTTACCAACTGGCAAGTGGTTCAGGAGTTTTCGGCGGGCTTTAGCCTGGTGCGACTTCATATCGAGACTGGTCGTACTCATCAGATTCGGGTACACATGGCTTCCCTTGGGCACCCTGTTGCTGGTGATACGCTTTATAGCGGGGGCCGAGGGAAAAGAAAATTCCCCCGGCAAATGCTGCATTCCGCGCAATTGGGTTTTGTCCATCCGGTGACCGGAGAAGACCTGGCGTTTTCTGCCCCTTTGTGGTCAGATTTTGCCTTGATCCTTGATCAACTTGTTACCGAGAGTCAACAGGAGAGGCGGCGGCGATTGTGATTATCGGCGTTACTGGCGGGATGGGTGCCGGCAAGAGTCTTGTGGCTGGTCTGCTTGGGAAATTGTTGAGGCTTGAGGTGCTGGATGCGGATATCATCTGCCGCAATCTGTTGCAGCCTGATAGGCCAGGCTGGCAGGGTATTCAAGAGAAATGGGGCCCTCGGTTTTTTGATCCGGCCGGAAATATTGATAGGCCAGCCCTGCGTAACGCCCTGTTTACTAATATTGTGGTGCGTCAGGGGGTGGAGCGAATCCTGCATCCGCTTGTGCGTCAGGAAATTATTCGCAAGGCCGTAGAAAAGAGGTCATGTCCGACCGGGATGGTGGTGGAGGTGCCCCTGCTTTTCGAGGTCGGCTGGCAGGATGATTTTGATTGGGTTGTTGTGGTCTATGCCGACCGAGAGTGCTGTCTCCAGCGCATTATCAGACGTGACCAGGTAAGTGCGGAGAATGCCATAAAGGCTATCAGTGCCCAGATGTCTCTTGTGGAAAAGGCCTTGCTTGCCGATTCGGTGATCGAAAATTCCGGGCCTTTGGCTCTGACAATCCTACAGGTCTGTCATCTGACCCGAATTTTGCAGAGTTTTGATGCTTAGCGGCGCTCCTGAATTGGTTTTTTCCTTTAAGTGGGGTTGAAAGCGACGAAAAAGGTTGACATGATTTTTTGAAGTTCGTATATATCTGAAAGTATCAGAGAGAAACTCCTGCCTTTGACCGATCTGCTTACAATACTAACTCAACGTCCTCCCCGATGCTTACAGGTCACGTTTAGGGCCCGTTACGAAATAACGTGTCTCTTTATAACGGCTTTATTGCTGCATCCTTATGGTTTTTTGGCCAGTTAGGTGGTCATGTTATTTACATACAAAGGCTTCGTGATGAGTTGCCGTGAGCAAAGATAGAGAAAAGCCATCAATATAATTATTTCAGTGTAAGTCTTACCCCCTCTGCCATCCTGTAACTCATAAATAGTAAGAAATAAAAAAAACGACCATTTTTTTGAAAAGGGCTGATTGCTCTTTACTGTTGTGCTCGCCCAGTCTCTTGTTTGATCGTCTGATTTGTCGATTCAATAGGGAACTATTCGCATCGTGGTGAATATTCCTTCAGAGCTTGTCAAGTGCCCCCTGGATTGTGAAAACGACCTCGCGGCAAGAGACCTGCCCCCCATACTCATAGTCATCATATAGTCATATTGTAGTCATAAGAGGAGAAAAGGATTAATGAATCAGGCCGAATTAAAGCGGAAGAAGATTGACGAGCTGGTAACTCTTGGTCAAAGATTGAAGATTGAGGGTGTGAGCTCCTTGAGTAAGCAGGAGCTGATCTTTGCTATTCTGCAGGCCCAGCACGATGAAGATGGCAAACTTCGTGGCGGTGGGGTGTTGGAGATTTTACCGGACGGTTTTGGCTTTCTGCGGGCCCCTGATTATAATTACCTGCCTGGTCCGGATGATATCTATGTCTCTCCATCCCAGATCAGGAGGTTGAATCTGCGGACGGGTGATACCATTGATGGATTGGTGCGGGCGCCTAAGGAAGGGGAGCGCTATTTTGCCTTGTTGAAGGTGGAGACCGTGAACTTTGATCCCCCTGATGCGGTAAAGACCAAGACCCTGTTTGCGAATCTGACGCCGTTGCATCCCAATGAAAAATTAAATCTCGAATGGCAGCCTGACAATTATTCCATGCGGCTTATCGATATGATGTCCCCTATTGGCAAAGGCCAGCGGGGACTGATTGTGGCCCCGCCCCGGACCGGCAAGACCGTGTTGATGCAGAAGATTGCCAATTCAATTGTGAGGAATCACCCCGAGGTCTATCTGATAGTCCTGCTCATTGACGAGCGTCCTGAAGAGGTTACGGAGATGGCTCGGACGGTTCTGTCGGCTGAGGTGGTCAGCTCGACCTTTGATGAGCCCCCACAGCGTCATGTCCAGGTGGCGGAGATGGTACTGGAGAAGGCGATTCGTCTGGTGGAACATAAAAAAGATGTGGTGATTCTTTTAGATAGTATCACGAGATTAGCCCGGGCCTATAATACGGTGACGCCTTCCAGCGGCAAGATTTTGTCAGGCGGTGTGGAGGCCAATGCCCTGCAGAAGCCGAAACGGTTTTTCGGGGCCGCCAGAAATATAGAAGAGGGGGGCAGTCTCACCATTATTGCCTCCGCCCTGGTCGAAACCGGTAGTCGGATGGACGAAGTAATCTTTGAAGAATTTAAAGGGACCGGCAATATGGAGCTGGTGCTCGATCGTAAGATGTCTGAGAAGAGAATCTTCCCCGCTATTGATGTCAAGCGCTCCGGTACCCGGAAAGAGGACCTGCTTCTGGATCCGGAGACCCTCAATCGGATCTGGATTCTGCGTAAGCTGTTGAGTTCTATGAATCCAGCCGATGGTATCGAGTTTTTGCTGGACAGGATGAAGCGCCATAAGACCAATAAAGAATTTTTTGAATCAATGAATGGCTGATTGCGGGTTGGTTGCTCCTCTGAGGTTGAAAGTGGAAGTTGAGTTTTATGGAGGAGAGAAATAGATTTTTTTGTTGAAATTTCTGTCTTTTTTATTATAATAATTTTTTTTATTTGTATCGTGTGCGGTGACGTTTCCATGGGGTGTTTCAATGGCGCACTTGAGAGAGTTATAAAATATAACCTGGACAGTCGCTTAGGTCTGTTTCGGAGGAAGAAGAACTATGAAGAAAGATATCCATCCCCAATATTATACAATAAAAGCGGTATGTGCCTGTGGTAACGAAGTGGAGTTGGGTTCAGTGCAACCGGAAATGAAGGTTGAAATTTGTGCAGCCTGTCATCCATTTTTTACCGGAAAGCAGAAGGTTCTTGATACTGCTGGTCGTATCGATAAATTCAACAAGCGTTACGCCAAGCATTTCGAAAGCAAAAAATCGTGATCCTGGCGGTTTATCTGCCTCTTTCTCAGCTGACTCCAGTCCACAGTAATGGCTAACATTGCTGTGGACTTTTTGTTTTTTCACGCCTCATTTATCCCACCTTGTAAATTCCATGTTTGATAAGTTTGACGATCTGCCGGAAAAGCTTGCGCATCTTGAGGGACGACTTTCTGATCCATCGCTCATGAATGATCAGCAGGCCTACCGAAAGGTGGCCAGAGAACATGCGCATCTGCTCAAGCTTCATAATCTTTATTCGCAGTATCAACAGGTTGGTATTGATATCGAGAATAATCTTCAGCTTTTGCAGGGTGATGAAGACGCAGAGATTCAGGAGCTTGCCCAGGCCGAGATCGAGGAGCTGAAGGAAAAAGAAGTCGCTCTTCAGAGTGATATCCGTCTGTTGTTGTTGCCTAAAGATCCTAACGATGAACGTAATACCTTTCTGGAGATTCGGGCCGGAACAGGTGGTGATGAGGCCGCGCTTTTCGTGGGCGATCTCTATCGGATGTATTCCCGGTTTGCCGAGTCGCAGGGTTGGAAGATTGAGGTGATGTCCTCCAGTCCCTTGGGGACAGGGGGGCTCAAAGATATTGTTGCCTTGATCAGTGGTGAACAGGTCTATTCCAAGTTGAAGTATGAGAGTGGTACCCATCGGGTGCAGCGGGTTCCCGAGACCGAGACTCAGGGGCGTATTCACACCTCGGCAGTGACGGTTGCCATCTTGCCTGAGGCGGATGAGGTTGAGGTGGATATCAAGATGAATGAGCTGAAGTTTGATGTCTTTCGCTCGTCTGGCCCTGGTGGACAGAGCGTGAATACCACGGATTCAGCGGTGCGGGTAACCCATTTGCCAACGGGGTTGGTAGTGATCTGTCAGGATGAGAAGTCGCAACATAAGAATAAGGCCAAGGCCTTGACCGTGTTGCGGGCCAGGTTGTTTGATCAGGTGCAGCAGGAACATCATGACAAGATCTCCCTGGATCGTAAAAAACAGGTGGGGAGTGGTGATCGCAGCGAACGTATCCGAACCTATAATTTTCCCCAGGGCCGACTGACGGATCATCGCATCAATCTTACCCTGTACCGGCTCGATTCGATTATGGATGGCAAGCTGGACGAGGTTATTGATCCCTTGATTCATCATGATCAGGCGGAAAAGTTAAAAGAAATTGAATAGATCGTCTTGCTTGCCTCTCCTTTTTCATGCGTGTCGTTGACCTTCGTCGCTTAGGGGTAAACCAGCTGCTATTGGCTGGTGTCGATCAGGCCCCCCTTGAGGTTGAGCTGCTTTTGGGGTTCTGTCTTGGCAAAAACAGGGCGGGATTGTTTCTGGCGGCATCAGAAGATGTCGATGGACGGCGGGAACAGGAGTTTTTGACCCTTCTGGCGCGTCGGGCAGAACATGAACCCACGGCCTATATCCTGGGTGAACAAGAGTTCTGGTCCCTCCCCTTTCTGGTGACCCCGGCTGTTCTTATCCCTCGGCCTGAGACCGAGTTTCTGTTAGAAGCAGTCCTGGCCGCAAGCAGAAGTGGGCAAAGGGAAGCTGGGCCCATCCTTGATCTTTGTTGCGGCAGCGGGGTGATTGGTATTGTCCTGGCCCTGGAGTTCGGGCGAGCGGTGACGGCAGTTGATCTCTCGGCCTCTGCCTTGCAGGTGGCCCGGGAGAACGCGAAAAGGCACCAGGTAGCAGATCGCCTTTCTTTGGTGCAGGCCGATCTGTTCAGTGCCTTTGCCGCACGCCCCCATTTTTCCTTAGTGGTCTCTAATCCTCCTTATGTCAGTGAGCAGGAACTGCGCAATGGCCTGCAGCCGGAGGTGGCGCATTTTGAGCCGCATCTGGCGCTTGATGGCGGGGTGGATGGCCTGGATATTATTAAAAGGATACGTACGAGTTTGCCTCGGGTTTTGCGACCAGGCGGTGAGTTTTTTATGGAGATTGGTGCTGATCAGGGGCCGGCCGTACAGCAGCTTTTCAGCGGTGATGAGGCGGGTGAACAGGTCTTTGATCTGGTTGAGGTGCTGCCGGATTATACGGGCAGAGATCGGGTTTTACATGCTCGGATGATGACATTGAAACAACCCCGGTAAGCCATCGTTTAAAAATAATTACTCCCTGCCAATATCGTTAACGGCCCCTAAGCGGGATATGTCGTTTGACGAAAAGTTCTTTGCAAAAAACATGTCGATGATTGTTCTAAGGGGTTCAAGGAGATGAAGAGATAGATGGAAAAGCTTATTATTGAAGGAGGCCGTCCTTTACACGGTCAGGTGCGGATCAGTGGCGCCAAGAACGCGGCCCTGCCTCTGATTGCCGCAACTTTACTGGCGGAAGGGGTGCATACGCTGACCAATGTCCCTGATCTGCGTGATACCCGGACCATCCTTCGTCTTCTGGAATCTTTGGGAATCACTTGGGAGAGGCAGGGGTCAACTCTACGGATTGATTCGACGAATCTTGTCTATTCCGAAGCGTCCTATGACCTGGTAAAGACTATGCGGGCCTCGGTTCTGGTGTTAGGGCCGCTTCTGGCCCGTCTGGGGAAGGCTAAGGTCTCGCTGCCTGGCGGCTGTGCCATTGGTGCCCGGCCCATCAATTTTCATATTAAGGGTTTCGAGCAATTAGGGGTGACTTGCAGGCTTGAGCAGGGGTATGTCGATGCCGAGATTGAGGGGCGCTTGCAGGGTTGTACCATCAACTTTGATATCCCTTCGGTTACCGGCACTGAAAACTTAGTCATGGCGGCAGCCCTGGCGCAAGGAACCACGATCATCAAGAATGCGGCCCGCGAGCCTGAAATCGCTAATCTTGTTGATATGTTGACGGCCATGGGTGCGGAAATTGAAGGACGTAATACCGATTGCCTGACCATTCATGGGGTGGAACGATTACATGCCGCGGAAAGTGAGATCATTCCCGATCGGATAGAGGCTGGCACCTATCTGATTGCTATTGCCGCTACCGGTGGCAAGGCCACAGTGACCCATTGTAATCCCGCCCATCTCCCATCTTTGCTTGATAAATTACGGGCCGTTGGTATGGAGATCACGGAGACAGAGGATACGATCAGTTTGAATGCCACTGGTGGAGGGCCAATCAAGAGTGTTGATATTACCACGAGGCCGTATCCTGGGTATGCCACGGACCTGCAAGCTCAATTCATGGCCTTGATGGCTCTGAATGATGGGGTGTCAATGGTGCATGAGACGATCTTCGAAAACCGGTTCATGCATGTGGCCGAGTTGCAGCGGATGGGGGCGGATATCACCATCGATGGTCGTACCGCCTTGGTCAAAGGGGTGGGGCGGACTGGTTTTACAGGGGCGCCGGTAATGGCTACTGATCTGCGGGCCAGTTCCTCTCTCGTTATTGCCGGTCTTGCGGCCCAAGGGAGAACCGAGATCTCCAGGATCTATCATCTGGAGCGTGGGTATGAGCAGATGGTGGAAAAATTGACGGCCTTAGGGGCCAGGGTCTGGAAAGAGCAGGAGTGAGTTTGGGATAATGGAAAATTGAAACTGCCATAAAAAAAGCCGCTCGTATGAGCGGCTTTTTTTATGGCAAGAAAACAGGGTAAGAGCTTAATCACAAATTTACGCAGGATCTATGGGGGAAGCTGTTCCCCTGTTTTGCAAGAATCAATGATGTTCTTTTTGGGTAAAGGTCTTGCCGAAAACTCGTTCACCAATGAGAAAACCAAAGGCAACCACCCCGATCCCACCGGCAATGACCCCAAATTCAAAGATGGAGGGGATGTAGCTGAAAAATGTTGGCAGGCCGTCCCATCCCAGATTTTCAGGAACGATCTGTCCAGCCACAACAAGGTCATAACGAGCGACAAATTGTCCGACCAGAATGAACAGTCCAGCCAAGGCCATCATGCCGACATTTTCCAGCCGGGATAGGATGATCAGCATGAGGGGGAGAAGAAGACCGACACAGATCTCCAGCACCCAGAAGTTGATGGAAAGGGGGCCACTGACCAGGGCATTGGCGGCGATTCTGCCAAGTTCTGCCCCACCCACGTAAAAACTGACTAAACGCCAGAAGGTGGCGACGGTATAAAGAATGAGTACCAGGGTCATGGCCTTGCCCGCACTTTTGACGGCGAGATGAACATTCTGACTCATCTTCTCACCTCGGATCTGATAAGCAAGAAAATTAAAGAGCACGGTCGCGGCTGCCCCCGAGAGAAAAGCGGCAGTGAGAAAGTAGATGGGTAATTGCGCGCCATACCAGTAGGGGCGGGCGGGAAGAGTAGCAAAGACGCCGCCAAGGCAACTGTTGGCCAAGACTTCGGCAATGGCGCCAAATACGCCCATGATCAGGGCGATTTTGGCCAGTCCCGTAACAATGCCGGCAAATTCAATGATCATGCAGCCAACGGCCAGGCCGTAAAGGGTGCCCATCCACCAGATATTGGAAGTGGGGTTGGGGGAGATGATATTATAGACCAGCATACGGTGAGGGCTGGCAATCTCCACACCAATAGTGGCAAAGGCTCCCATGATGCAGATGATAGACATCCATACCATCCGGTTGCTGATAATCCCCATGCGAGTGCCGCCAAAGACATGGCTCATGGCGGCATAGATACATAGGCCGGTAGAGGTAATAGCCCAGAAGGCATAGGTGGAGATCAACATTCCCCAAGGCATTTCCCGGGTGTTATTATAGATATTGTGATGACCGAAGATAAAGGCGAGCACCCCGCAACTAAGGCCTAGCACAGTTACAATCAGGGCAATGATTGTGGCCCTGTTCATGCCCGGTGTGGCCAGACGTGGTTCCCCTGTCTCGGCAAAGATGGCTGATAGTGTTGAGTTTGTCATTTTCTACTCCTGCATATTTATTTTTTTCAATACGGGGCGTTTGGCTGATCTGCCATCATGGCCCTCTATAAAGTCGTTAAGTCGTTGTAAGCAAAGGACATGGCCATTTGGGTATTCGTACGGCTCCTAAGGTCTTCTTCAGGTCTTAATGGCCAGCCTTGCTGCCCGTAGCGTGGGCGCCATCATTACCCATCATCCGGTTGTGACCCTTGACCCCGATATGGCAGGTATTACAGCGAGTGTCCGAGGCAAAGGCGGTCTTTCCATTGTGACATTTTCCACAATATTTGCCATCGTAGAGGGCCTGCATGGTGAAATCGGCGGCCTTTTCGGCGGTCCCTTTCTGCATGGCAAAGGTGTCGTCATGGCAAGCATCACATTCCAGACTGAAATCTTCAACGTGGCCCTTGTGATTAAAAATTACCGCCTTGACCGGTTTGGTCCAGACGATTGGGTCTTGCGGAGCCAAACCGTTTACGTCGGTGTGGCAGGAGGCACATTTTGTGTTTGAGGCAAAGGCAGTATTGCCATCATGACAAGAACCGCAGAATTTCCCTTCTGCCATTGCGGCCATGGTCAATTTGCCGGTAGTCAAAACCGCACCTGATTCCATGATAAAGAGTTCATCGTGGCAGGAATCACAGGCCAAGCCGGCGTCCATAGTGTGGGTTTTGTGGCTGAAAGTAACCTTTGTCGGTTTTTCCCAGACAATGGGGGCCTCAGGGCCATACGCGTCTTCATCATAGGGGGCTGCGGCTGTTACCTTGGTAGCGTTGGTGGTCAGGAACAGAGATCCTGCCAGCATGATGAGCCCCATTGCTGTTATTCTGTGTTGGTTCATTTATCTTCTCCTGCTGAAGTCGAGATCGGCGAGTCTTGTTGGGAACGATGCTGATATATTTTTTAATATTTTCAATATGCTATCCCGTAGTATTGTTTTGTTTCTGTGTTCCGTTAAGCATTCATATAAAAAACATTGGGCAAGGCCCCGGTGTCTGGACGTAATACCCATATTTTGGTGTCAGGGGTGTGGAGTAAACGATAGATCTCACTGGTCTTGTCTTTCAGATTGCCGAAAATTCTGACCCTGGCTGGACAAGCGGCGGCGCAGGCGGTTTCGGTCTTTCCTTCGGCAAGTCGGGTGTCAATGCAGAAGTTGCACTTGTCGATGGCATACTTTTCTTCATTAAAATAGCGGGCGTTGTAGGGACAGGCTGCCATGCAGGTCTTGCAACCGATACATTTTGCATAATCCATTACCACGATGCCTGTTTCCGGGTCTTTATAGGTTGCCTTGGTCGGGCAAACCCGGACGCAGGGTGGGCGATTGCAGTGATTGCAGAGAACGGGCCGGAATTCCCGCTTTTCAGTGCCATTTTCAGTGGTAAGCCGTTCCTGGATCGCGGTTCTCCAAGCCCCATGGGCAGTAGGCACATGATTGGTCTGTTTGCAGGCCTCAACACATTTCTCACAGTCAATACAACGGTTTTGGCGCATGACCATGCCGTAATGTTTGGGGTATGGATATTGGCCTTCTGCCGGGATGTCCGTTTCAGGATCATTCTGGCTGCTGGCAAGAGATGCTGAAGTCAGCGACAACACAGTTCCTCCCAGGAAAATACCTGTTACGGTAAGTCCCATCTTGAGAAATTTGCGACGCTCCTGGAGTGGCAAATTTTCTATGCCTTCATTTTTTTCTTTTTCCAAGTCCTCGATATTCATTCTGAGCCTCCTCAACTCTATAGTTGATCCACTAAAAAAAAATGTTGTAAAACGAGCAGGAAAAAGAGACGTGAGCTTGTTTCTTTTTCCTGCAAATAAAGGTTTGTCGCAGGCGTTACTGGCACTGTCGGCATTGTTGTCAATTAAACGAAAGGCAGTATGCGTATTTGTAAAAAAATGTCACGTCACATCGTGCCACGCCTTGTGCGACACATTGTGCCACACATTTACGAAAGAATGAGAGTAGGTGTTGCCACTATATAAAACTTTTTGATTAACAGCAATTAAAAATGAATGAAAATTCATTTTTAATTGCTGTTGGTAACGCTTTGATATTAAATAGATTTGTTTTGATAGATGGAAGCTGTTGCCTTGGTTTGGCAGCGATACAGTATCGAAATATATATAAAAATTTTGTTTCAAGAAGTTTGTGGACTTTCTGAGGTCCTTTTAATGTCGTGGCGGATATATGAGTTTTCAGGTTCATTCTGAATATAAAAAAAAGCTGAGGAGGAGAGGAAAAGGTATCGACTCTTGATGAATCTTGACAGGTTTGCTTTGTCTGGAGTATCTTTCGTGAGTTCTTTTGATTTTAGCTTGATATGAAGAGGTGTGATGGTATTCAAATATAAATTTGGTAGCCCTTTTGGGGAGCATTATATGAGCACTTTGAAGAGAGTTATCCCGGTTGTCCTGTTTGTTGGTTTGGTTGGTCATTGGAATTATTGTGCCTTTGCCGGGCAGAATAGTTCTCTTGGCACGGTGCAAGATAATAAAAAACAACTTCTGGAAAACAAAAGTTGCCCAGGATGTGACCTGTCTGGCGTGAATCTTGCTGGGCTTAATCTTGACCGGGTAAATTTGACCGGTGCAAATCTGCAAGGGGCTAATCTCTCTAAGGCCAGATTGCATCTTGCTATTTTGAATAAGGTCAACTTGCAGAAGGCTGATTTGCGGGGGGCAGGATTCGGTGGTTCTGATCTGGCAGAGGCCGATTTGCGTGGTGCGGATCTTCGTGGTGCAACCTTTGTCGGAGCCTATCTTGTTGGCACTAAAGTAGATAGAGGAATAGACTTGAATCAGCCGGAAGAGGAACTTGTCTCTGAAAATGCGGTTCCCGTTTCCGAGGAGCAGGGAAGATCATCAGCTGATAAAAAAAGAGATGATCAGGTTGAGGTTGCTACACAGCAACAGCCCGTTGGGGTCAAGGGAAGTGCGGTGGTTTCTCCTCCCGCTGAACCCGGTTTTTTTGATAAGGCTATAGGGAGCGTGACCGACTTGTTTGGTCAGGATGAAAGTGAAGAGAAGAAGGCGCTGGCTGAAAAAGCAGCTACGTCTGGAACCCCAGCGATTCAAGCTCCGGTCGAGGTGGCACCGAAAGCCGCGCCAGCCGCGCCGACAGTGGCGGAAAAGGATGTCGTTACTGATATCGCCCCGGTAAAAAAACAAGTGCCCGCTGAGTCCGGCTTTTTTGATAAGGCCATAGGGAGCGTGACCGGCTTGTTTGGTCAGGATGAGAGTGAAGAGAAGAAAGCGGTGGCTGGAAAAGCAGCTACGTCTGGAACTCCAGCGATTCAAGCTCCGGTCGAGGTGGCATCGAAAGTTGCGCCAGCCGCGCCGACATTGGCGGAAAAGAATGTCGTTACTGATATCGCCCCGGTGAAACAACAAGTGCCCGCTGAGCCCGGTTTTTTTGACAAGGCCATAGGGAGCGTGACCGGCTTGTTTGGTCAGGATGAAAGTGAAGAGAAGAAAGTGGTGGCTGAAAAAGCAGCTACGTCTGGAACTCCAGCGATTCAAGCTCCGGTCGAGGTGGCACCGAAAGTAGCGCCAGCCGCGCCGACATTGCCGGAAAAAGATATTGTCGTCGCTGATATCGCCCCAGTTGCCAAGCAACAGCCCGTCAAGAAGGAAGAGGAGGTGGCGCCTCCCGCAACGGAACCTGGTTTTTTTGATACGGCCATGGAGAGTGTGACTGGGTTGTTTGGTGAGGGTGAAAGTGAAAAAAAGCAAGTCGTGGCTGAAAAAGCAGGTACGGCCGGAACCCCTGTCGAGGTGCCGGTTGCCAAATCGGTAAGTACGGACAAGGAGGGTGTCGCTAATTCTGTCCCGCCGGTTCCCGAAGAGAAGAAGATGTCTCCTGGAGAATTACTCCCTTCGACGACACCTGAGAAAAAAATAGATCCTGCGGCTGAAACAGCAAAGAACAAGGAGCGTTTGCTTGATACCAAACGTTGTTATGAATGTAGTCTCACGGGGGTTGATCTGACCGGCAAAAACATGGATAGTGTCGATCTTGAGGGTGCTGATCTTACTGGAAGCACGCTTGAGGGTGTGGATCTTGGGAATGCAAACCTGAAAGGGGCGGTATTAGTGAAGGTTAATCTCAGAAACGCAGACCTGCGGGGAGCGGATCTTTATAAGGCCAATCTCTCCGGGGCGGATTTGACCGGAGCCAAGTTGGAAGGGGCGCTTCTTGATGACGCCCAATTATCTGATACTGTAGGATATGAGAAGAATAGGGGGCAGTAAGAGGAAGCACACAAGCTTGGCCAGGATCTCATTGCAGGTTGGAGGTGAACTGGCGTGACAACACAGCACAACATAACATGCGGGAGAGAATGTTATATTTATGCTGTCAACAGATCGATCGCCTTGTCAATTCGCTCATAGGTGGATATCTGCTCATCACGAAGAATTGCCTCGAGAGTATTTAATCGGCTCTGGAGCCCGGCGTTCATGATCTCCAGGTTTTGAATGGTCTCTGAGGCCACACTTTCGGTAGTATCCATTGCCTGGCTGAGATCCAGAGCATTGCGCATGATCGATTGCATGTTGGCAATTTTTTCCAGACGCAGGAAAAGTTCATCAAAATTGATCGGCTTCTCCAGGTAGTCAGCCGCCCCTTTCTTCATGGCCTCGACTGCGGTATCAATGGAGGAGTGGGCAGTGATCAGGATGACCTCAATGTTTGGACTGATATTCTTGGCAATATCAAGTACTTCCAGCCCGCCGATTGAGCCCGGCATCATCAGGTCAGTCAAGACCACATCAATATGCTGTTGGGGAAGCATCTTTCTGGCCTGATAGCCGTCCTCAGCGATCAATACCTCATATCCTGCTTTTTCCAGGCGTTTTTCCAGCATCTTTCTGATAACAGGATCATCGTCAACAACGAGTATGGTCATATTGTTCATGAAGGAATCCTTATGAAGTTTTCTGATAGAATATTGATCGTAAATGCCTCTTGGGGACAAAACGCGGACAGATGCCGGTAAGTGATTCGGTGGAGCCAATGATGAGAAAGCCGTCATCAGCGAGACTATCTGCTATTTTATTGAACAGTTTCTGGCGATCAGGAAGGGTGAAATAAATAGCAACATTTCGACAGAAGATGATGTCAAATTTCCCCAGACCGACAAAGGGCATCATGAGATTGAGCTTCTTGAACTGAACCATGGCCCGGATGTCATCCTTGATCGTCCAGGAATCACCAAACATGGTAAAATAACGTTGTAATTTGTCGCTGGGCAGGCCACGCTCCATCTCAAACTTGTTGTATTTCCCACGACTGGCCTGGGCCACTGCCCCGTCTGAAATGTCGGTGCCGAGCAGTTTGACCGAGTAATTGGCAATATTGGGGAGCAGTTCCTTGATGATGATAGCTATCGAATAGAGTTCCTGACCGGTTGAGGAGGCCGCGCTCCAGATCTTGAGGTTGGTCTTTAGCGCAGTAGAGCTGGGGGTACGGGCATCGATCAGTTCTGGAAGCAGCTTGTGCTGCAGGAGTTCAAAGGGGCCTTTGTCACGGAAAAAGAGGGTCTCGTTCGTGGAGATAGCATCAATAATCTTGCGTTCAATACTTTTACTGGGGTCGGTTTTTGCCTTCTGATATAGCTCTTTATAGGTGTTGCAGCCATGTTCGGTGGCGATGGTACCCAAGCGGGTCTCAAAAAGATAAGACTTGCTCTGATCAAGAAATATCCCCGAAATGTCGTGGATATATTGAGCGACGAGCTTGAGTTCTTCTGGCGTTATTTTTAACATACTGTCAAATATGCAATCATATTGAAAAAGGTGGAAGACATTCTTTGAAGGGCGCTATCTGACACTTTTTGTAATCTCATCGGCTATTTTGTTCAAAGGGGCGATCACGTCTGCCAGGCCTTGTTCAATGGGGGCCTTGGGCATGCCATAGACCACGCAGGTTGCCTCATTCTGGGCAATGACCAGAGCCCCTTTTTGTTTCAGCAGTTGCAGGGCCTTGGTGCCATCTGAGCCCATTCCGGTCATGATCACGGCAGTGGTCCGTCCCACATAATAATCACCCACTGAACGAAAAAGATAATCGACGGATGGTCGGCAGGAGTTCTCTGGTGGATCATTGGTAATCTTGATGATTCGGTTCTTTCCATCGGCGCTGGCGACAAGTTTCATCTGTTTACCGCCGGGCGCGATATAAACGGTGTTGGGCTGGATTGCCTCAGCCTCCTGGGCCTCTTTGACGGTGAGGGCGCATTTGGCGTTTAAACTTGTGGCCAGTGACTTGGTGAAAACCGGTGGCATATGTTGGACGATAACCACCGGAACCCCAAGATCTCCGGGAAGGAGAGGCAACATCTGGCTCAGGGCGTTTGGCCCGCCGGTGGAGATGCCGATAGCTACAATCTCTGATTTTCCGGTTCGTGCCGCTGGACGGGGAATGGCACAGGTTCCTGGTCTTGCTTGGGGGCGTGCCAAGGGCATTACACTCTTGGCAAGAAGATTGTTGGGCCTGCCAACTACCCCTCTGTTACAGAGTAAAGAAGAGGCGGTGTGTGAATGGCGAAAGGCCTCCAGCATGGGCTGAAGGGCGTTCTTTATTTGCGTCTTCCCTTCCTGCAGGTTGGCACTGCCTTGTGGTTTGAGAATAAAGTCAAAGGCGCCAAGTTCCAGGGCCTTCATGGTCATATCGCTTCCGTCGGCCGTGAGCGTTGAGAGCATGATAGCCCCAACTCCACAATGATTCTTCTGTAATTCAGCCAGCACCTCGAGACCGTTCATCTCGGGCATCTCAATATCGAGAGTGAGCAGGTCGGGTTTTAAGGTAGCTATTTTGGACATGGCGATCTTGCCGTTATGGGCAATGCCTACGACCTCAACACCGGGAATCTCGGCCAGGATATCACTGACTGCCTTCCGGTAGACAATGGTGTCGTCAACGACGAGAACGCGTAGTTTTTTTCCAGGGATCATTAATGAACTTGCTCCTCAAGACGTGAGGATTCCAGGCGTAATACTTTGTTGACATCAAGGATTCCAATGAGTTTGTCCTCGGTTTTATAGACACCCGAAAAGAATTCACCTTGAATCCCTCCCATGTTGGCAGGGGCGCGTTCAACTTTTTCCATATCGGCCGATATGACATCGCTGAGGCGGGTGACGAGAAGCCCTACATGCTCGCCTGGTGAATTGACGATAATGTTTCGCGAAGTGGCCGAGGCCTCGGTTGCCCCCAGGCCCAGTTTCTTGCCCAGATCGATGATGGTCACGATCTGTCCCCGTAGATTAAGGATACCTGTGACATAGTAAGGTGCCTGGGGAACTTTGGTCATATCCATCAACTTGTTGATCTCCTGAATCTTCAGGATATCCATGCCGCAGAGGGCATCACCGACATAGAAAGTGGCCAGTTCGACCTGTGTTTTGTTGGTAGTAGCTTTTGTTTCGTTCATACTATCCTCTTAGCCAAACAATATGGATTGATAAAGAGTAGGTGCTGCTCTTCGGTGTGATATTTGGGGGCCGTTAAGAAGAAATAACCTTTACGGTTTTATCTATTTTTTTGTGGCCCTTTATGCAGGTTACTCACAGTGAGGCAGCAATTATTTTCAGAGCCTTCGCTTACCTGAAGACGGGTTATGATCGTTTTTTCCTGTTTCCCCTTCGCCAATCAGAAGAGACGCTTCATGTAATCATGGACACAGGTCATTAACTTCTCTTTGTCTAATTTGATATGATATTCATCAACGCCAACCGCCTTTCCTTTGGCGACATCTTCCTCGGAGGCCAAGGTGGTCAGGGCAATAATCGGAATCTTGTTATACTTAGGATTTTTCCTGATGGTTTCGGTCAGCTCAAATCCATTCATGTTGGGCATTTCAATATCGGTGACCACCATGGAGATCTCCTCGAAGTGCTTTTGCAGCAGATCCCAGGCAATGGCTCCATCCGCCCCTTCAATGACCTTGTAGCCTGATTCCGTCATGTAGCTCTTGACTTGATTGCGAAAGAAGTTTGAATCCTCGGCAATCAGGATAGTGGGGATGACCCCGCTGGCCTTATCAATTTCAAAGACAGGCTTTTCGGCAAACCAGTCAGGGTAGAGGGTTTGTACGATTTCAAAGACATCCACCAGCATGGTGGTGTGACCTTCAATGATCATGGAGCCCATGATCCCAGGTTGTCTCAGGGTTACGCCGTCAATCTCAGTGGTGAGTTCAATGGCATCAATGGGCCCAATGGCCAAAAGACCAACAGCCTTTGAACAGATGTTGAAAACGATAACCAGGAGGTCGTCCTGATCGGCTAAGGGATGGACAGTCGCAAGGTCATCGACACTAATCAGGGCCAGGCTGCCCCCTCGGTACTGCATGACCCGTTTTCCGCCCATGGCCTCGATCTCGGAGCGTTTGATCTTCTCAATTCGTTCCACTTGATTCAGGGGAACGGCGAACTGTTCCTGTTCCGAGCTGTGGAAGATAAGCAAGGCCTGTTTGTCTTTCTGGGCCCGTATGAGTTCGGCCGCCGCCAGGGCGACCTCGTTGGCCCGGTCGGTGCCATCAATGGAGGTGAGACGCGCCATCCGTGCCAGATTGGTCACATCTAAAATCAAGGCAATACGGCCATCACCCATGATTGTGGCCCCTGCATATCCTTTGCATTGCTGCAGGTGTCGGCCTAAAGGCTTGATAACGATCTCCTCCGAATCCTGCAGGCGATCCACGATCAGGCCATATTTCATGGAGTTGGTGGAGACGACGACGATATTCAAGGCGCTTGAGGCGGTGTAGCGGCGGTCTGTGGTGGTGCGCTTGGTATTTACTTGTTCTGCCTCGCCCGATGTCTCGTCGGTGCTACGGAAAAGAGGTGAGGTCTTGCCTCGGCGATCGGCGATGCTGCCTCGCCGGTCTGATTTGTTTTCGTTCTCGTCCGCGTCCCAGTAGGTGCGTTCTGTTTCAATAACATCAGATAATCTGATTAAGGGCAGGAGATTACCGCGCAGGCGGACAACCTCGGCGTTGCCGACTTTTTCCACCCGTTGTTTGACCTGGCTTGCAGGGATGCGCAGGAGTTCTTCCAGATTGACCTGGGGAATGGCGTAGCGTTCGCCGGCTGTAGTGATGATTTGACAGGGGATAATGGCCAGCGTCAGGGGGAGCTTGATTGAGATAGTAGTTCCTCGGCCAACCTCCGAGACGATTTCCACCTGACCGCCAAGTTTATCAAGATTGGTCTTGACGACATCCATGCCCACGCCACGTCCAGAGACATCAGTGACCTTTTTGGCCATGGAAAAACCGGGCAGGAAGATGAGATTGATCTTCTCTTTGTCGGACATGATCAGGGCCTGTTCGGAGGTGATCAGTCCTTTGCCGATGGCACTTGTCGCCAGTGCCTCACCGTCCAGCCCTTTGCCGTCATCACTGATCTGGATGACTACCTGACCCGCCTCATGGTAGGCCTTGAGAATGATGATTCCTTTTTCCGGCTTGCCGATGCGTTTTCGATCAGCTGGCATTTCCACACCATGATCTACCGAGTTGCGGATCAGGTGGGTCAGGGGATCGTTGATGGACTCAATAATGGTCTTGTCCAGTTCAACTTCATTGCCAACGATGGTCAGTTCAATAGTCTTGTTGAGCTGTTTGGAGAGATCGCGTACCACTCGGGGAAACTTGCTGAACACATTGCCGATAGGCTGCATTCGGGTCAACATGATGGCCTCTTGCAATTCCGAGGTGATCAGGTCAATACGTTGTCCCACGGCCTCGGCATTGCGCAGGTCGTTCGAGCCGATAGTCTGGAGAAGTTGATTCCGGCTGAGGACAAGCTCACCGGCGAGAGTCATGAGTGAATCAAGCAGACTGACATGGACCCGAAGGCTGGTGTCGGCCTTGACCTGGGGTGGTGCCTGGACCGCTGCCGCTGTTTGAATCGCCGCCGCTTCGATGGGTTGTTCTGGGGGCGGGGAGACAGGCGCAGGTGTTGCCTGTTGTGGCTGCGCAACCGGTGCGGCAGTGGCCGCCGGCATTGGGGCAGGGCTGGCGATGGCGACTTCCTGGGCTACAGGTTCCGGCACAGATTCAGTAACTGGTTCTGGTACTGGTTGGGCTGATGGCTCCGGCTTGGGCGTTGGGGCCTGAAGCGCATTACCTTCGGCGATGGCGTTCAAGGGGATGAGGTGTTCGGTAATATCTTCATCGTTGCTCGATTGGATATTATTGATCATCGACTCCAGTTTGTCAGAACCCTGAAGAAGGACGTTAACGATCTCGGGGTTAGGGACTAATTTTCTGCTCCGAATCATCCCCAGGATATTTTCCATGGCATGAGATAATTCCTGAATCACCGTAAGGCCCATGAAGCCAGCCCCACCCTTGATAGAATGCGCCGCCCGGAAGACCTTGTTTACCAGATTTTCATCGATATTGGCGCCTGCTTTTTCTATGGCCAGAAGGTCAGTTTCAATGTCCGCAAGATGCTCAAGAGATTCTTCGATAAAACCCTGTAATATTTCATCATCTTCAATTTGCATGTATTGGGCTCCTTCAGTGGAAAATGGAAGAACAAAAACTGATTATGGTCAGGCGCGCAGATGGTTATCTCAATATTAACGACAAGATCAGAGTGGATTCTTTACTATTTATATATAGTAAGTTTTTCTAAAAAACAAGAAAAGTTACCATGATTCGTGCTTGCCGTTCCAGACATTCAGGCGGGGCTGTTGTTTTTGACAGCGGCTTAGCTGTTTGTCGAATTGGAGAGTTGATACGCTGAGGGCTTTTATGGGGCAGTTTTTTCTATAGATATGATCGTAATGTCGTAGATAAGGTTATGTCCGGCCAGGGGATGATTGTAGTCAACGACGATGGTGTCGCTCTTGGTCTCAACCACGGTGGCGGGAACTTGATGCTCCTGTCCGTCTTTCTCGACCTTGAGGGAGAGAAGCATGCCGACCTGGGGATTTATCTGGTCGCCAAGGGTATTTCTGTTGATGGTTTGCAAGAGGTCTTTATGGCGCGGGCCATATCCCTCGTCGGGTTCAAGTTTAACTAATTTTCTTTCACCGACCGACATCCCGATAATCGCCTGTTCCAAGGTAGGCGGGACATCAAGGTTGCCGAGAGTAATGATTAAGGGAGCAGATTCGGTAGCGGTCTGGAAAATGGTTCCATTCTCCAGTTTGCCGACATAACTGATGGTGACTTGATCATTTTTTTGTGCTTGTTTCATGTGAGGCATGTTCCAGTGAAAGAAAAAGGACGTTGAATAGGGAGCGTCAGTCGATTGACATTTACTGATCATGTTATCCCATTGTTTCTTGTTTGGCAATACTGGAAAGTGAACCGGGAAAGTGAGATGCAGGGAAATGAAAGATATTTGTTGACAGTTTTTTGCATGTGCGGGTGTGGAAGGGAGCAAAACGGGACTTTTTTCGTAAAAAAACAGGTGCGGCTTGACAAAGAATGGTGATCGGCATAGATTGTCATCCTCTCTGTCTTTTGAATCAATAGAGATCGAGGGTTGCGTGTGGTCACCCTGTTGTTTTGTGTCCTTTCGACGTCCTCTAGCATTCATTTTCTGGGAAGTGAGAGGATGAATGAGGAAAGGTAGAGATGATCCATGGTGGTCCCCTGAAGTTCAAGACTTTGGTGATAAAAGGTTAATGATAAAGTGAAGATGTTCCCGTTACGTTTTGATAAATCTGAAAGTGGCCTGCTCCCTGCAATTGCTCAGGATTATAAAAGTGGCGAGATCCTGATGCTGGCCTATATCAACCATGAGTCATGGGAGAAGACGTTGGCGACGGGGAAGGCCCATTACTGGAGTCGTTCCCGCAATACA
>DDWW01000007.1 GCA_002347085.1 Desulfobulbaceae bacterium UBA2276
TGCCCGAGAAGGCCAGATGCGGGGAAGCGTGCCGGATCATACACCAAGAAACGGCATCGAGGAGATGGTGGCAGATAGCCGGTACAACCTGGCCATACTCAATGGGCCGGAAGAAACTCGTCAAACCATGCCAACCAGTAAAGCTGCAGAAATAGGAATATATGTCCGACTCGGAATGCAACAAGGGTATTTGGTGTATGAACTGAAAGTGCCTCTCACTGGTATAGAGAATAACAAAATTGTCGGTGTTGGTTTTGAGACTGAAAAGATAGAAAGACCATCTGGTAAAGGATCTTCCGGTGGTGGTCGAGGTGGGATGGGTGGAGGCGGAGGTGGCAAAAAAATGGGAGGAAAAGGAGGTGCACAGGTCGGAGGCAGCCCTAAACCGATTGAGATTTGGGTAAAGGTCCATATGGCAGAAAAAGCGTCAACTAAGGATAGTGGAAGTATTGAGGATAATGGCATGCAGTTGTTTGGAAACAAGATCCAAACTCAATGGGAAGTCGCAGGTGAGGGACACAAGACAGCCTGTAGATTGTAATCACCAAATAATGGAAGGAAAAATCATGACACACAAGATGCAAAAAACAGCAATGATATTGGCCATGGCACTCATGACGGCAACACCGGTATGGGCAGTAACGGATTATTCGAGCATGAGCAATGAAGAGCTCAGCAAAATGCGAGGCACTATGCCAGGGGCAAGCCAGGAAGAGCGAAACGCCTTTAGCTCTGAATGGCAGCAGCGGACGCAGAGCATGACCACGGAGGAGCGACAACAATATACGGGACGACCAGCCAACGCGACAGGGGACGGTAGCGGAAAGCAGCAGGGCATGGGTCAAAAGGGTGGTGGCGGTGGCCGGCAACGCTAAAAAGAATGATCTGACAGCGCATGTTTTTATGTAAATTTAATTCTCAACAGAGGAATAGAAAATGAAAAAAACTTTAGTAACTGTAGCAACTCTGACTGTACTTGCTGCTCCTATGAGCTCAATGGCCGCCGCCGACTCCTTTTACATCAAGGGGAATATTGGTATTGGCATGGCTATGGATACTGACATCGACAACCTGCCAAATGCAGCCGGAACCGCCGAAATGACTTATGACAATGGTTTTATAGGTTCTCTTGCCGCAGGTTATGACTTTGCAAACCCGATGCGCATGGAGATAGAGCTCATCAGGCAAAAGAATGACCTTGAGATCACATCCTATGACAACTTTTACGGCACCTTTAATGAGGGCGACCTGAAGACTCATTCCTTTATGCTCAATGGTTATTACGATGTCGATACCGGATCTCCCTGGAAGCCATTTGTCGGTGCCGGAATGGGCTGGTCCAAACTTGACATCAACGATCCTGGTTTTAGTAGTTCCGACAGTGACGACGTTTTCACCTACCAGCTCATTGGAGGTGTAGCCTATGCCTTCAACGACAAGTGGTCTGTGGATGTTCAGTACCGCTTTATGGGTACCAGTGAAGCCACCATTGATGGTGCTGATTTCAATTATAACAGCAATGACCTGATGCTTGGTCTGCGTTACAGCTTCTGAGGCGCTGTGTAACCTGAACTCCGGCGCGACAGCTGGATGAACAAAGGGTGGTGGAGAACTTTTCTCCAGCGACCTTTGTTTATTTCGTTGCAGGCTGATTCAGTTTCAACAATCAAGTAGCCTGTGGGAATCTCACCACCAGAATATCAAATTCATATCTCAATTTTTTCTTATTCATGCCTGCCACCGTTTGATTGCCAGCGGAAAGCTCAGTAAGTATCCACCGGTAAAACCGGTGGCTTTAAATTGTGAACCGCTCAAAGCGGTATGTTGAAAAGATTCACTGACCACCATTCGGTGGTCGCATATTTAAACAATGAGAGTTGTTCAAGTCGCTTATCGTCTTTTTTCTGGCTCACGGATATACGTGCGAACAACTTCCTCATCGGTACCAACAGTTGTGACAAAATAACCGCGTGCCCAAAAACTCATTCCACCATAGTTTTTCTTTTGACCAAGGTACGTACGAGCTATATGAATTGCACTTTCCCCTTTATATAACCAACCACCTGTGCAACTGAGTACTTCGGTGGAATTGATATCAGCACATGGACATGATCCGCGTGTAGATGTCCTTCTTTCAAGTAACTTCAACTTAAGTGTTTGAAATTGTGTGCTTCGTCTTTATCGTCTTGACCGCCAATTTGGGGAATAATTGGCGGAAAGTTACTCAATGATAAACCGCCGCGCACGGCGTGAGACGCTAAAATCTTACTCTCCTTTTGACGCGCAAGATCGTGAAACACCTCTCCAAGATGTTGCCGAAGCTGACCAAAGTGATCGGTTGCAGAAGTTGTATTGGGGTCGGCATTTTTCTCATCGAAAATAAGAACCCTTTATTAAGACCACCTAACAATCTTTAAAAAGGAGGATACCTCAACCGGTGATAAACCTTACAAATGCGGTTTCTATCACAAGTTGAGTGGATTAGAAGAAGTAGCGCAGGCGCAATTCCGCCTTGTTGTGAAAGAGTTTGCTGCCGAATTCACTGAGTGAGTCTCCGCCGGTCAGGGAGAGGTGGAGACGCACTTCCCAATTGGTCCAGCCGCTGTAGACCACTTCCGGGCTCAGGGACCAGCTCTGGTCGTCGAGGTTGACGATGGCGGTCAGGCCGGGTGAGACATAGAGCAGATCAAAAGGGTCTTTCTGGGTGAATTTGGCATAGAGGTAATTGCGGCCCGGCTGCGCTTGACCATAGCCGCGCTGGCTGGCCAGTTCGGCCTGGTTGAGCAGGATCTCAGAACTGTTGATCAGGAACTCGGTATAACCGTCATGGATCAGGCTTAAGAAATCGGCCAGCTCGTCCTCGTTGTAACCGCCGCCGTTATGGTAGTACTCGATGATCGAAGTCAGGTCATTTTCGCTCAGGTAGCGGATGCCAAGCAGGGTTGACAGGGCCGAGACCTCGCGGCTGCCCAGGGTGTTATCATCCAGGAGAAATGACTGTCTAAGCTCCGGGATATAGGCCAGTTCACCGTGGATCTCGAAGTTGGTGGCCAGATTGCGGGAAAAGTCGATGCCGTAGCGGCTGGAACGGCTGTCACCCTCAAAGACCATCAGATCGATGTCGGTGTCGCGGTAAAGGAGGTAGAGTTTGGCTGCCAGATTGGCCTGGTTTTCCTGGCCAAAGTCCTCGTTAACCCCCTGCCAGACAGGGAGTACAACCGTGGTCAGGGCCACGGCACTCAAGGGACCGTCCATGCTGAGGATCAGATCGAGTTCACTGGCGATATAGCCTTCCAGGGCCTCTTCCGGATTATTGGCGTCCTTGGGCCGGTTGATGAACCCCACCGGATTCCAGGCATAACCCTTGCCCCATTTGTATGCCTTTTTGCCCGCAGTGATGCTGGTTGCAGCCGTGGGTTTGATTTCGAGTGCTGCCTCGTAGATATCAGCCGTATCAGCCCAGGCCAGCTGGTCCTGCTGGGCCGTGGCCTTGAGTACCCAGTTGAAGGAGGTGATCCCCTGGCTGTAGCGGCCGTCCAGCTGCAGGGCGGTGCTCAGCCGGTCGAGATCAGCACGCGGCTGGTCATAGAGGTTGAGCCGGGCCAGGGCCGACTCCTGCCCAATGTCCATATGCTCGAATTTTATTTCTCCAAACCCGCCCCATTCCAGAGGCTTTTTTTCAAAAGAGCTTAGATCAAAGCTGAAGTCCTCAGCAGCTCTGGACTCTGCAGGAGTACACAGCATGAGCAGGGCCAGCAGGGAGGAAGCCAGAGGCAGGCGGGCGGCGAGTCCAGTCATATGGGTTAGCGCAGCTCCTCAACCTTGGACAGATAGTTGAGGGTGAAGACCTCGTCGGCCAGCTCTTTTTTGGCTATTTGGGCCCAGACCATCACCGAGGTGTAGCCCTTATAGAGAGGGCTGTCGGTCTCAAGCATCGAGGGTTGAATCATGCCGTCGCCAAAATCCTGGACCTTGGAGTAGCGCAGGGTCTTGATCAGCATGCCGCTGGCTGCGAAACACTCGATGGTGGTGGGCAGCAGGCTCTTTTTGTCGACCACCATCTTCAGGTTGTCATAGGCCACGGAAGTGGTCTTGGCCTTGAGATTAAGCAGATAGGTCTCACCTTCTTCGTTAATTTCGAGGACATCGTACTCAAGGCCGTAATCCAGACGAAGGATGTCGGCGTTGTTGAAGACCCCGCCGACCACAGACTGCAGACTGGTGATGCGCAACGGTTTGCCCACATTGGGGATGTAGAGCCACATGTTATCATCCAGGCGCAGGGTGGCCCGTCCCTTCTCGCTGGCCGGATCGAGAAACAGGGCAACCATCTTGTTGGCCCCCTTTTTGACCGAGTAGAGGACAAACTCCTTTTTCTTGCCGTCGGGCTCGATATTGATCAGCTTGCGGTACATCTCGTAGCTCTCGGGCTGCATGTTGCGGTCGACCTGACGAAGAATCTCGTTGCCATCTACGGCCAGGACTGGTGAGATACTGAAAAGTACGACACAGCAGGCCGCAAGAAACAAGGGAAAGGCTTTGGTGATATTCATAATGGTTCCTCTGTTTGTCTGTTTACCGCCTCCGCTCTTCAATGTGGAGCGAAGTGCGGGCCGTTGGTATATTTATCTTGCCTGATTAACCTGTCTCTTCAATTGAATCCTTCGTCTCTCTGATCAGACGTGACGCAGGGCCTCAATCGGGTCCATGCGCGAGGCCTTCCAGGCCGGCTGCAGGCTGCCAAGCACGGCGATGCCAATAACGATGAGGGAGATGGTGATCACGTCTCCGGCCCCGATGGTCGGGGCCAGAAGCAGACCCTGCTGGCGGCCAAAATCAAAGCTGATCTGGGTGGCGTTCATGGTCACGATTGAGATCAGGCTGATGGCGACCCCGATCGTTGTGCCCAGCAGCCCCAGGAGAAGACCTTCAGTGAGGAACAGGGCCAGAATCTTGCCGGGTCCGGTGCCGATGGCGGCAATGGTCCCGATCTCGTTGATCCGCTCATAGACGGCCATGATCATGACGTTCATGATGCTCACCAGGACGATGGCCACCAGCATGATCTTGATGAAAAAGGTCATCAGGTCAATCATCTGGGCAATATTGAAAAAGGGCGAGATCTTTTCCCAGGTGTGGATCTCAAAGACAGGTTTGTCCTTTTTGTTCTTGAACTCACCAAGGGCGCGTTCGAGCTGTCCGAAGACCACCTTCATCAGGTCGGGATTAGTCAACCGGATGGCAATCTCACTGATCTCCTGCTCTTCCATGCGCAGCAGTGAACGGGCATCCTCCAGCCCGACGTAGCCGTCACGGCCGCCCGGGCCGGAGATACCCTCCAGGATACCACGTACGGTAAAGGGTTGGCCGTTGACTGATCCGTCCTTGTTGGTGGCTACCAGAACGATACTGTCACCGATTGCCACCTTCATGCCCTTGGCGATCAGTTCCGGAATCAGGATCTCGCCCGGCTTCAGTAACCCCTCCTTCTCGCCTTCGAGAAAACGGTCGGCAAGCAGGGGGACGGTCTTCAGCTCCTGTTCGGGATCAATGGCGTTGAGGCGGATGTTGGTGGTCTCGTTATAATTGGAAAACATGGCCCCGAACTTGATCCGCATGGAGTAGGATTCAACCGCCTCGTTGCTGTCGAGGATCTCCTGAACCTTGGTGATCTGTTTTCCCGTCAGGTTCATGTTCAAGGGCAGGTTGTCCATGGACGAGAGATACCCCTTGCCGTGGATCTGCAGGTGGCCGAGCATGGAATCCGTGATCTGGCCGACCATCATGGCCTTGAACGAACCCGAGACCGAGATGAAAAGAAGGACCGAGACCACGCCGAGAGTAATCAGGGCAGAGGTCAGCAGGGTCCTTCTGAGATAACGGCGCAGGTTGCGGGCCGCCATTTTGATGATATTGCGCATGGCTGTCTCCTTGGAGGCTCTATTATTGCAGAATTTTTCCGTCTTCGAGGGTGTAGACGATCTCGGCATTCTCGACCACTTTTGGATCATGGGTGGAAAAGACAAAGGATGTGCCGAAATCATCGCGCATCTTCTTCATCAGGTCGATGATTTTAAAGGCGGTCACCCGGTCGAGATTGGCGGTGGGTTCATCGGCCAGGATCAGTTTGGCCTTGGATGCCAGGGCCCGGGCCACGGCCACCCGCTGTTTCTGGCCACCGGAGATCTGACTGGGCCGTTTGTGACCCTGGCCTTCCATGCCCACTGCTGCGAGCAGTTCCTGGACCCGCTGCTGCCGCTGCTCGAGGGGCCAGTTCTGGACCATCTGCAAGGGGTATTCGATGTTTTCAAAGACGGTCAGGACCGGAATCAGGTTGAAATCCTGAAAGATAAAGCCGATGTGGTCGCCGCGGAAGCGGGCCGAGTCCCGACGGGAAAGGCTGGTCACGTCCTGGCCCACCACTTCCAGGGAACCGCTGCTTGGCGGATCAAGGCAGCCGATCATGTTGAGCAGGGTGCTCTTGCCGCTGCCCGAAGGACCGACAAAGGAAACAAAGGAGGCGGGTTCGATGGTGAAGTCAACTCCGCAGATCGCCTTGACCTCGATGTCACCGCTGAGATAGCTCTTGGTCAGGTTCTTGGCCGATACTAAAGGCATGTGGGGTTCTCCCGGGTGAAGGTTGGGGGGATTCCAGTGGTGGGTGTTGTGAAGGCCCATTTTAGAATGATAACAGTTCTAATGTCGTTGTCAATTTATCGTTCTTCAGCTTGCCGACTGCAAGCAGTAACTGTGCCAGAAGCATGAACTCTTCCCAACCCACTGTTGTGGTGGGGATTACGGATAACCGTGTCCTGAATGTTGGCCGGATGTGGGTCTGCTAACTGGAACCTTTTTGTACGGTCCCCCTTGGAGTCTGGGTAAAGAATACCCAGACACAGGGAAGGAGAGTTATTGTTGCTGGCCAATAAAGTTAGGGGCTGAACCGGCCTTGAACCGGTTCTGACAGGCCCAGGATATCAATCGACCGTATCGGTAAAGGCCAGAGGCAGTATTTTCTGTTTCTTAAGGTCGGTCTTTTACAATTGAAAAATCGATAACTGCCGGCTCTGCTCGTAACTCATTTGTACCAGCCCTTTCTTGACAGTACAGTAATTAAACTTATTCTTTATCTTCATGCCCGTTGCCAGATTTTAGAATATAAACAATTTAGGCATGTTAACCATTTCACAAAACAATACCAAGAACAATTAAGAGGTCACCGATGCTGAAATATATTTTTTTAATCACTTTGATTTTCTCTGTTACGGCTTGCTCCCCTGATGAGCAGCCTGGTAACTCGTCAAGCTCTGTTAAAACAGGGGAGCAAAACATCTCTTCAATATCAGCGCCCGGACCAACTCACCAAGCTGCTAACTTTAAACTGATTTTCTTTTTAAACCCTGACGGTGGACCATGCATCATGCAGAATACCATCCTAAAGGAAATGGCAGGTGAGCTCAGTGGTAAAGTTGATATCCAATATGTGCAGACCACAGTTCCTGCAGATCTGAATATTTTTAATCAGTATGGGATTCGAGGCTTACCGACACTGGTCCTGGCAGATGCAAGCGGCAAGGAAATCAACCGCATGCCTCCCGGTGTAAAACGCAGTGACGATATCCGTCTCTTGATCCAATCCGTTCCCCAATCATAACAACCATGCTTCCCCTAGAACTGAGTGCGACAACGCTTCTTATGGTGACCTTTGCCGGATTTGCCTCCATCGCATCTCCCTGTGTCCTGCCAATGGTGCCCATCATCGTCACCGGGACCAGCGACGATCACAAGTACCGCCCCTTGCTCATCGTGGCCGGCCTGAGTCTCAGCTTTATCATGATGGGAGTCATAACCTCCCTTTTTGCCGGGGCTGTTGCCGGGATTATGCCTACAGTGGAAAAAGTGGTCGGTGTAGTGGTCATTATCTTTGGCCTGTCCATGCTGGCCGGGATCAATGTCTTTAAAAAGTTTACTTTTTTTTACAAGGCACAGCAATTTCAAAGTAAGGGAAAATGGTCAGGGCTGCTTCTTGGCTTTACCCTCGGCATTATCTGGATCCCCTGCGTGGGTCCCATGCTCTCCGGAGTATTAGCACTGGTGGCCACAAAAGGGCAGCTCAGCTCTGGTCTGATCCTGCTCGCTTTTTACTCTCTGGGATTTTCCATCCCCATGTTGCTGGCAGGCTATGCCTCACAATCGTTTCGGCACAAGATTCGTGCCGTCAATGAACATCCTACAGCGATACGCCTGATAAGCGGACTGCTTCTCATCGGTTTTGGCTACTATATCCTCACGTCTGGCATGCTGGCCATCGGCAGTTCTTTTTAATCGATAATGAGAGAGGCACGTGAATACGCTCACGTCTTTCATGATGAGATAAAGCTTCTTTCAACACATTCACCCAGAGTTCTTCTATAAATCATGACAAACCCATCCTCAAAAACAACGTTATCCGTAAGCCTTGTTGACCGGTTCAACATGCTCTGGTTCATCATGGCCCTCGGTTTTGGTGGTACAAGTGTTGCCGGATATGCCTTTCTCAACAATACCTTGCCGAGAAATCCCCCTTTCAAAGGCATGCTCTACAACGCGAACATCAATGAGTACACGGCTCAAATGGGCACCCTCTATTCCTGGCTGACCGCGTATCTGAAAGTCCACATGCTGTTTTTTGGACTACTGCACATTGTCGCGCTCATGGGGTGTACCCTTTTGTATATCGGGTGGCGGCGGAAACATCCCGTCCAGTACCTCGAACTGTGCAACGACACCAAGAGAAATTCCGTCTTGATTGCGCCCGTTCTGGCCTATGCCATGGCCTTCAATGTCTGTCTTGTCCTCGGCTATGTCTTCGTTGACTGGATGCGGATTAACCTTGATCTTCTCATCCCCTATGCCTCAATCGTCTATGGATTGCTCTGGATATGGACCATCGCAACGGCCATACGACTGCAGGTAATTGCCCTGAACAAAGGTTTTGATGTCAACACCATGCATTTCGGCTGGCTTTTGATCCCCTTTGCCCTGGCCATGACCAGTGTCACTGGCGCAGGAATTGCTTATCTTGCTCAAGGAAGCCTGGCTGACACGGTTTTCTTTCTTTCTCTGACTGCCTTCACCATGGCCCTTTTTCTCCTTTGTGTGAAGCTCTTCAGTCTGTTTAAATCCCATTATGCCAGTGGGCTGCCATCCAAAGTTGAATTCCTGCCATCTTTCTTTGTGGTCGTTCCCATTATTACGCTGTTAACGATATCCATACTGCGCTATGGATATTATTTTCAGCATAAATTTCACACCCCACTGCCTGATGCCCTTTTTGCCTTTTTGGCAAGCAGCGGTTTTGCCCTGATGAGCTGGTACATGCTCCTGGGACTCTTTCTCATGCATGATTATTTTAAAACATATATCTTTAATGCAGATTACTTTGATGAATCTCAATGGGGGCTTATCTGCCCGATGGTGGCCTATTCGGTCCTTGCCACATTTGTCTACAAACACGCTCTCGCCTATCCCGTGATACTTATCCTTGTCGTTGTCTTCATGGCCCTGGACGTCATTATTCTCGGGACCATGATCTTCAAGCAATACTTGAAGATCAAATCCGGCACTGATGCACAGGTCACAACACTGTTGACCGGAAAATAACCTCTTCCGCCTTCCGCATTGTTTTTTGTCTTTAGCTTCCCATCCATGGTTGAAAAAGGATGCTGGAACAGGAAGGCAGTATTCTAACCGGGCAGCACTGGTTGACAGTCAAAAAAAAGTTTTTTTTGTGCGGCCTCAGAAATGGCTGAAACTGCGGGATGTCTGATAATCCGTTCCACAGAGATAGCGTAAAATTTTTCCCTGATTTTACGTGTTCGACCGACAACCTGCACCTGATATTGCTGTTCCACTTCTTGTTCGATAACCGATGGTACCACGAAAATACCTTCACCTGCCTGGCCAAAAACTTTTAGCAGGGCAGTGTCTTCAAACTCACCAATTATCACCGGCTGAATACCAATTTTTTCAAACCATCGGTCAAGTATCCCCCGCAATGAACTCATAGCCATAGGCAACAGCATGGGCGCCCCATCAAGAGAATGGGGGAAATCCCTTTGGAGCGGCCTGGCCAGCTTTTCTACCCCCAAGAAAGAAACACCACATTCACCCAGGAGGTGATTGTAGGCCTTAATACTCAAACCAGAACGAAGGGGGGTATCTGTCAAGACCACGTCGAGGTTATACAGCGCCAACTCGGCAAGTAGGTTTTCGTCTTTACCTTCGTGGCAAATCAGACGCACCTGTTCCGGCATCTTTCCTACAGGTTCCAAGAGTTTACGCGCTACAAGCTTTGGGATCACATCGACGATCCCGACTTTTAGCGATAAGGATCCAGCAACTGGACGCCCTCGTAGAGAGTCCATCATCTCCCGGCCCAAGGAAAATATTTCATCGGCATAGCGAAAGACAAGATGGCCCATGTCTGTCGGTTCAAGATTTCGTCCTACCCGCGTGAAAAGTTTTGCACCCAAGCTTTCTTCAAACTTGGACAATTGAGCGCTTACAGTAGACTGTGCCAAACTGAGCTTACTGCTGGCTGCGGTGATGCTCCCTTCCCGCATGATAGTCCAGAAATAAAACAGATGATGATAATTAAGCCATTCCATATTTTTCTCCAGTTCGTATTTTTCGAATCATAATAACATAATTATCTATTTGTGCTAATTCTTGTTAAGATTTATTTTCCAATCATGATTGAAACATCATCAACGGTTAACAAGACAGTCTATAAATATTTGTTCAGAAGCAAAACTGGGTTTTCACCTCATGGAGGCATTTCGTATGAAAATAGATATTACGATGCAACAAAATTTTTCGGATAATGCAATGTACAGTCAACTAGCTCGACAAGTAAGGTTCGCATTGAGCCGTTTTGGTACATACCTCCAAATTGTCAAGATTCGCATAACTGATATAAATGGCCCCAAAGGCGGAGTGGATAAACGCTGTGTTGTATCCGTGAAACTGGCATCATCTGGTGAAGTTGTGGTGCAGGGGGAAGGCGAAAATGTATTTTCGGCCCTCAACTACTCTCTGTCTCGTGCAGGTAGATCAATAAACCGCAACCTGGAGCGACACCGTGACATTCCGATCAGAATGAACAGGCGCAGGACGACGAATGAAGAAAAATCTCATCTGCTTGAAGATACGCATGACAAGTTTTCACAATAAAGACAAAGATGTGTCTCGCTGTTTTCAACCGAACGATACGAGTGCAAGATGAAACCCCTGAAGCAGGGGTGTAAAGTGAAGAATAATTTTCAATAAAGGAGATCAGTAATGAAAGATTTTAGAAAGTTGGGTGTGGCGTTGGTGTCGTTTAAGTCGATCGTGGTACTGCTGTTGCTTCTGTCGCTTTCAGGTTTGACCGCTTGCGATCAGGCCGAGCAGGCCATGGAGAAAGCAAAGGAAACGGCTGATCAGACCATCGGAAAAGCAAAGGAAACGGCTGATCAGACCATCGGAAAAGCAAAAGAGACGGCTGGCAGTGTCATTGGCAGCACGGACAAATCCGGGGACGAAGGCAAAAATGAAGATGACTCTCCCGCTGAGGGCAAAGATGAGGAAAAGAGTGAAAAAGATTAACAGCTTGAGCTCTTGTCTGGTTTCCTCTCCAGATTAAATGTGAGTTCCCTTGTCCAGGCATCTCCTGCCGGTTTCCCTCCCGACTCCTTTTCCGGGCTGGCGGCCGGTCAGGGATGCTTCCCTTCTCAAAGACCACTCCCGACTATGGACTTATTGCCAACATATCAGCAGAAAGCCATCAGCGTAATGCGCATTTTCAGGTGGGATCTGCAGCTCCATTTTTTCTGGGGTTTTGTCCTGACCCTGCTTGGTGTCTATTGGCTGCCATTGTATGGTGCAGGTGTTG
>DDWW01000041.1 GCA_002347085.1 Desulfobulbaceae bacterium UBA2276
GTTATGAAGAAGTATTGGCAACTCATTCAACAGGTTGGCCCTGAACTCAGGATCTTGATTGAGACCCCGGTGCAAGAGATTGCTTTGGGGGGAGAGCCTCGGCTTGCCGAAGCTGTAAACCGGGTCAGGCAGAATTTGGTTCAAAAAAAAGCAGGTTTTGATGGTGTCTTTGGCGCCATTACAGTGGGTTTATAACAAAGAGAACGATGAGGGAAGGTATGCATTTATTTGAGACTGAAGAAGGTGATCGCTGGGTCTGTATCACGTGCGGCCAAGAAAAGGCCGAAATAATTGAAGAGAAAAAATGGGAGTTTCTCTTTGATAAGGATAGTCCCCTCTTACGCTGTGTTTTTTGTGGCCAGGGGGACTATGAGATTGAAGATTAATTCTTGATGTCGCTGCCAAGAAACAGCCGAAACAAATGGCTGTTTCTTGGAGTGGAGTTTGGCAGAGAACAGGCAAGGAACCAAATAACATGAGGGCTATATAGCTGTTTTGTTACGGTTCCTTATACTGTTTTTGACGTTCAGATAGTTCTTCTTTTACAGCGGCTTAGTTGGATTTGGAACCGAGCAACGGTTCATCAATGGTGACCCCGATCCAGTGCGGATCCCACCATTCCACCGGATTGACAAAGATTCCATTGATCAGCATGGAAAAGTGCAGGTGATCGCCGCCGGCCATGCCGGTAGTTCCGGTCAGGCCCAGTACAGTGCTTTTATCCACGGCGCTGTCCACAGTGACATTGATCTGGCTGAGATGGGAATAGAGACTGAAGACACCCTGGCCGTGATCCAGCACCACCATTTCACCATAGATCCCGTTGTATCCGGTAAAGATCACCTTACCGGCCTCGGCGGCCCTGACCTCCGCCCTTTCTAAGGAGGCGATATCAACCCCCAGATGGACCTGTTCATCAATAGGCTTTTCTTTGTAACCATAGGTGCGATGATCGGCAAAACCGGCCCGCGGACTGCCGGGCATCCGCTGAAAAGTGCCTTTCCACAGCCGTTCGGGAACGGGTTGTCCGCAAAGTTCCAAGATTTTTTTATTGTTTATGTCTCGAAGCTCCCGATTGGTGTACAGATATTTTTCGATCATATCCCCTTTCATCTCGGGGTAATGTTCTTCAAATTCTGGAATCTTCGTAGTCAGGAAACCGTCACTAATGGTAATGGTATCATGCCGTTGATTGGCCTTTTTATAAGTGCTGGAAAATCCGGTAGCGGTTTTATTGCCGGCCTGATCTTCGGCTATGACCTTGGCGTCAACAATAGCCGTAGCCTCATAGGGGAGCGCGATAAAGGCGATATAGGTGCGTTCGCGGCCATCACTGACCGGAAAGCCAGGATGAAAATTACCGTTGATCTGGACGCCGTGACGCGCCGCCGCCTCTGTTGTCTGGTAGATGACAATCCCGGCCCCGCCTTGTTTCAGATAGCGGGTGGCATGGAGGAGATTGACCTTGGGGGCCTTGGTGTCAATGGTGATCTTCTTGGCTATACGGGTCAGATTGCCTTGGAAGAGTCCCCAGGATGAATAGTCACGGACTTCAAGAATGATTTCCCCAGGGCCGTCTTTGAGCTCCAATTTTTTGAGATCAACCACTATTTTTTCTTTCACTTCCTCAGGGCCAATCTTGCCCATATATCCCTGTCGGGGATATTCCATTGCGAAAACTTCTTTCTCCTGACTTTTCAGGCCTTCCTGATTGATGGCAATACGGATACTGCGCAGACCGCTCTTCAGGTCCGAGATCGTTAAATCCAGATTGGTGTCCGCCCCGATATATTCGGGAATCTCATTCATGGCAATGACTGGTTTTTCTCGTTCAAAAAGAGTCATTGCCAAAAAAATCACCCCAGCCAGCAATGCCGCGATCACCAGGATGAGAGCTGGTTGGAGAAAATTTCTTTTTTTACCTTGTTGTTTCAATCGTTGAGTTGCCATGAACGCTGTTTACTCCTTATGCCGTTGTAGATATACAGCCGGCAATGTTATATTTATTGGTAACGGCTTGCTGAGACCTTGAGGGGCCAGTCTTGAGCTCATAAATTCTGTCTGATTTCAACTAATTCTGCCAGGCAAGTTCGTATTTTTCAAGATGCAAGGTGCTGGAGGGGATAATGGTCAATCGTTTTTTTATGGCACGCTCCAGATCCAGGGTTCCATGTTCCTCTTCTTTTAAGAGCATGTCCGCAATTTGCGGATGGACGGTAAGGGTGATGATGTCACCCTCGTGTTTCGGGGAATCTCTTGATATCTTACGGAAAATTTCATAACAGATCGTCCGCCGTGATTTGAGCGTCCCGGCCCCGGCGCAATAGTGACAAGGCTCGCACAGAAGTTGATTAAGGTTTTCACAACTCCGCTTGCGAGTCATTTGTACCAGACCAAATTCGGTCAGTTTCAGGATGTTGATCCGACTTTTATCCTTTTTGACCGCCTCTTTGAAGGAGGTGAGCAGTTCTTCGCGGTGGAGTATATCTTCCATATCAATAAAATCAATAATGATAATCCCGCCAATGTTCCGCAGGCGCAGTTGGTAGGCAATCTCTTTGACAGCCTCCATATTGACCTTGAAGATGGTCTCTTCCAGGCCATTTTTACCCACAAAACGGCCGCTGTTGACATCAACGACCGTGAGGGCTTCAGTGGTTTCGATGACAATATATCCCCCGGAACGGAGCCAGATCTTTTTTTCCATGACCCGGCCGATCTCCATCTCTATGCCATGGGCCTCAAAAAGGGGAGTTGTTTCCTGGTAATAGGTGATACGGTGTTGCAGGTCAGGGGCGAAGATCTTGATAAAATGGAGTAGTTTCTCATAGGTATCCTGGCTGTCCACTATCAAGGAATTGACTTCGGCGGTAAACAGATCACGCACGGAACGAAAGGTTATGTCAAGGTCTTCATAGACTAAAGCGGGGGCCGATGAGATGGAGGTAATATCCTGAATCTCATTCCAGAGATGGAGCAAAAATTCCATGTCGGCTTCCAGTTCTTCCAGGTCGGCATATTCGGCAATTGTGCGGACAATAAATCCGGTTCCGGCTGGCCGAAGTTTTTCGATACGCTCGCGCAGGGTCTGACGAATAGTCTCATCTTCAATCTTTCTGGAGATGCCGATATGGTTAGTAAGGGGCATAAAGACCAGATTGCGGCAGGGGAGGGTGAGATGACAGGTGAGACGGGCCCCCTTGGTGCCCATTGGGTCCTTGCCCACCTGGACGGTGATCTCCTGTCCTTCACGCAAGAGATCCTCAATGTTCATACCTGAAACGCGACGGACCTCGTTGTCGGAGAATGAGGTTGTGAAATTGTATTTTCCGCAGGCTTGCCTCTCCTGGCCGAGCATTCTCTGCTCAAGCTCAGTTGTGGAGATATGGACATCATCCACATAGAGAAATCCGGTTCGATCCAGGCCAATATCTATAAAAGCCGCCTGCATGCCCGGCAGTACCCGCACCACCCGCCCTTTGTAGATATTGCCAACCAGGCCTTTTTCTAAGGGTCGCTGGATATGGAGCTCAACGAGGTGATCGTTTTCGACCAAGGCGATTCTGGTTTCATAACTTGCGGAGTTTATAAGTATTTCAGTGCTCATTGTATTGCGACAGGGGAAGAGATTAGGGGACGTTACGAAATAACCATTATATTTTTATCCATTTCGTTACGGCCCCTTATGCCGTTCACGATGTTCCAATGTTACAGTTATTGTTTGACAACGGCTTAAAGGCAAGACTCTGCCAGGATTGTCATGAGGACTGGCATGAGTTTTATTGATAAACTTTGAATTATACAGTATTTCAGTTAGAAAAAGCCACTGCCTTTTAGGTACCGTTATGAAATAAGCAGCGCTTTTTGGCTTATGTTGTTACGGCAGCTGGCAGATATCACACAAGTGACCGTAACGAAACAGCAGCCCTTTTTAATATTTCGTTATGGCTCCCTGCCCAGTTTTTTTCGACTGGGCAACTCCAGACAAATACAGGCGCACCCAGATAGGCACCATAGCTACCCTTATGACCGCAATTTCTGTTGTTATCCCCACGTATAACAGGGAAGAATATCTCGAGCGAGCCATACGATCTGTCCTGCGCCAGACGGTTGCCTGTTCTGAAATTCTGGTGATTGATGACGGTTCCACGGATCAGACGGCTGCCCTTGTTGAGTCTATACGGGCAAAGAGTAGTGTCCCTCTGTATTATTTTTATCAGGAAAACAAGGGGCCTGCTGCTGCCCGTAATCTTGGCATTCAGCAGGCCGGGTCGGGGCTGATTGCCTTTCTGGATTCGGATGACCATTGGCGGAAGAACAAATTGGCGCATCAGGCAAAGGCCATGGCGGAACATCCCGAGTTTTTCATATCGCACACGCAAGAGCAATGGCTGCGGCTGGGGGTGCATCTGAATCAGAAGAAAAAGCATCTCCCGCGTCATGGTGATATCTTCGGTCATTGCCTGCAACTTTGCGTAGTGGGCATGTCCACCGTCATGGTGCGAAAAGAGCTGTTTACGGTCACAGGTCTTTTCATGCCGGAGCTTCCCTGCTGCGAAGATTATGATTTTTGGCTGCGGGTCAGTGCCAGGCACCCCTTCTTATTGGTAGAGGAGTCGCTGACCATCAAGGAAGGGGGACGGGAGGATCAGGTCTCTTTTCAATATCAGATGGGGATGGATAAGTTGCGTATCCAGGCCATTGCCCACCTCCTTGAAGATACCCCTCTGACCCGCGAACAACATGATCTGGCCTTGCAAGAGTTGCGGCAGAAGTGTTTGGTCTATGGTCGTGGCTGCATCAGGCACGGCAAGGGTGAGGAAGGAAGAAAGTATCTGGATTTGCATGTAAAATATCAATAATCTCAATATGGAAAAGGTAAGATTGTATGCCAATGTCAGCGATCCACTCCTGGGGTGATCCCTCGCTCTTTATCAAGCAGATTCATGTGGAAGAATCCTGCCTGGAGCTGCCCTCTACCCAGGAGATCCTTGCCCGGGCCAAATTGCCTTTTACGGTTATCTCAGATTTTCAGGAGTTGGCGCCAGTTCCCGGTCACTATCCCGAAAACCTCACGGCCGGCAAACAACATCTGCTCTTGTGCCGCAACCGGGGCCATTTTTTCAAACCTTGTCCAGCTACCCGCGAGTATCGCTGCTGTGAGTATCAGGTCTTAAATATTGGTATGAATTGCCCCATGGATTGTGTCTATTGTATCCTGCAGGCCTATCTGAACAAGCCCTGGCTCACTTTTTTTGTCAATACCGATGACCTGCTTGCCGAGATGACGGCGGCCTTTACGGCAGAACCAGACCGTTTTTTTCGGATTGGGACCGGTGAGTTTACCGACTCTCTGGCCCTTGACCGGTTCACTCATTTAAGTAAAACCCTGGTAAACTTCATGGCCGGACAACCCCAGGGGGTGCTGGAGCTGAAGACCAAGAGCGCGGTCATCGGCAATCTAAAAGGGCTGGAGCATAACGGTCGCACAGTTGTCGCCTGGTCACTGAACAGCACCCAGGTTATGGCCAGGGAAGAGATCCGCACCGCCACCCTTGATGAGCGGCTGGCGGCCGCCCGTCAGTGCGCGAGCTGGGGCTATAAACTGGCCTTTCATTTTGACCCCATCATCGATCATCCCGGCTGGCGGCAAGGATACAGGGAGACCATCACCCGTCTCTTTGATACGGTGCCGGCGGAAAGTATCGTCTGGATCTCCATGGGCGCACTGCGCTATCTGCCATCCCTCAAAAATATCGGGGTCGGGCGTTTCCCTCAAACCCGCATCTTTTATCAGGAATTTATTGAAGGGTTAGACGGCAAGAGCCGGTATTTTCGTCCACACAGGGTGGGCTTGTATCAACATATCTATACTCTGCTGAAAAAACGGGCCAGTGACCAGACCTGCATCTATTTCTGTATGGAAAGTGATGAGATATGGCAGGAGGTCATGGGCTATACCCCGGGAGAACGAGGCGGAATTCCCCTGATGTTGGATCAGGCGGTACGGGGTTGAAAACAGAGAGCGAGGCAGGGGGGGCGATTTTCTGCTGGAAGAAAACAGCTCCTCTGTGGTAAGAAGGTGGATGACTAAGATGCACACAGATCAACGCAGATCAACTTAAATACAAAAGATACGGATACAAGAGAAAGCATCCGGGTCCAGCCGGGGTGATCTGTGGTGAGAATTTTTTTTAAGATATATCAATCAATTCCTCGAGTGGGGCAGGAGAAATTATGCTGAACAAAGTTATGATTATTGGCAATCTGGGAAAAGACCCGGAGATTCGTTATACCCAAAGCGGCACTGCCGTTGCCACTTTTAATGTTGCCACTACTGAGCGCTGGAAAGATAAAGATGGCCAGATGCAGGAGACAACTGAGTGGCATCGGGTTGTGGCCTGGCAGAAATTAGCCGAGACCTGCGGTGAATATCTGCATAAGGGTTCCAAGGTCTATATTGAAGGCAAGCTCCAGACCAGAAAATGGCAGGATCAAAGCGGTAATGACAAATTTACCACCGAGATCATCGCCAGAGAGATGAAGATGCTGAGCCCGCGTGGGGGAGCCGGGGATGATTCCTACGGTGGCGGCACCAGCGGAGGATCGCAGGAAAATGCCTATCCGGAACCACCTCAGGGGATGATGGGTGGCGGGGGGCGAGACGAAGTGCCGTTTTAATTCCCAAGTGCATTCAAGTTAAGATCGAAAAGGCAAGCGAGCGGCGACGAAGCAGTATGGAGTACGATGAAGAGCTGCGCAGCGTAGCCGATGCAGGTGTTGGCTTGCAGGTGACTGGGAATGCGATGTGAAAAAAAGTCGGTAATGGAGAAGGGAAAACGGAATCCTGCAAGATTCCGTTTTTTTTATTTGCAGAACAGGCAGTGTCATTGTCACTGTCAGGCTTGACTGATTGGCAATGTATTCATATTGTTGCTGGCATAATATGAATATTTTTAGAGATTGTTAAAAAATAATCACTACGATTTGCTTTATTTCTTTACGGCCGCCTGACGCCGTTCATGACATGACATTCTCTTCATTATTTTTGAAAACGACATCTTGTCACCTCCAATTTATTTTATCATCGATCGACAATGGAATATTACGAAACCTTAGGCGTGCCCAAGACTGCTTCTGCTGCTGAAATCAAAAAGGCCTATCGAAAACTGGCCTTGAAGTATCATCCCGATAAAAACCCCGATAACAAGAGCGCGGAGGCCAAGTTCAAGGAGATCAGTGAGGCCTACGCGGTGCTGTCGGATGTGGAAAAAAAGAAGCAGTACGACACCTATGGCTCCACCGATTTTCATCAGCGTTATTCTCAGGAAGACATCTTTCGCAACTTCGACCTCAATGATATCCTCCGGCAATTTGGGGGCGGTGGTTCCTCGACCTTTCATACCAATAGAGGGGGGATGGGGGGCGGCGGGGCCCAGTCATTTCAATCATTTTTCGGCCAGGGCGGCCAAAGCAGAACGAGTGGTGGTTGTGGAACAGGCGGTTGCCATCAACCGGCCAAGGGCCAGGATCTGACCTATCAGCTTGCCGTGACGCTCGATGAGGTCATGCATGGGGCGGAAAAAAACATCGCTCTGCGGACTAATGGCACGCCCCAGAATGTGACGGTCAAGATTCCCAAAGGGATTGAGGCCGGCAAGAAACTTCGCCTGAAAGGGAAGGGTAGTCCCTCTCCTCAGGGAGGACCATCTGGCGACCTCTATCTCAAAGTAGAATTGAGCAAACATGAGCATTTTGTTCGAGATGGAGACGACCTGATCTGCGAAAAGTGGATAACCTTTAGTGATGCCTGCCTGGGGACAAAGGTTGCGGTCGAAACATTGGAGGGGAAAAACTTTATGGTCAATGTCCCGGCGGGTATCCAGCCTGATGCCAAGTTGCGAATCAAGGGGCATGGCCTGCCCAGCGGCCCGTTAGGAAATCGGGGCGATATCTATGTGAAATTTGGGGTGCGGGTGCCCGGACAACTTTCCCCTGAGCAGGAAGTGCTGGTTGCCAGTCTGAAGGAAGCTGGGTTATAAAAAACGCCGTAACTTTTTATAAGTAACCTGTGGAAATAACTGCGGTTCCGTCGTTGAAGCAGCGCGGAGACGGCTGCTCCTGCCCTGTCGAGGCCTCAAGGGCTTTGTGTAGGGGTGGCCTTGAGGGCAGGGCATTAAAGGCATCGCTGATCAAAACTCCCATTAACGGCCTGTCACAATAAGCTTTTCTTGCAGCTCTTTTTCTCTCTTTCCTCCCCCTCCTCCCTGGTTTTTCTAAGGTCTATGTTTTTTTGAGGTATTGGTCAGCATCTAAGGCCTGGGGTCCTCCGCACGTCCTTATTTTCGGAAAAGCCGCTGGCAATAAAAAGAAAAGCGCTTGATCGCTGCTTATCGACCATGAACCAGAGGCCCAGTCTTGCCGCTCTTCACTAAGGTGATGGCGTGGCTGGCGCGGATGATTTTATCCATATAGGCAGCGGCCAGGGAAAATGCCTGGCAATAATCTTTGGTCAGACAATGGTAGGCGGCAAAGGCCGAGGCGTAAGTGCAGCCGGTTCCGTGCAGATTACGGCTTGGGATGCGTGGTCGTTTACTGGCGATACTCTCCTGATCCTTCATGACTAAGTAATCATGGATGGTCGGGGATTCCGGTTCCAGGTGGCCGCCCTTGACGACCACCGCCCGCAGATGCAGGTGTCTGGCCAAGAGACTGCGGGCGCAAGACAGGGCCTCTTCGGGGGTGTTGATCTGTTGTCGGCAGAGTTGCGCCAGCTCGTTGGTATTGGGGGTGAGAACCGTGACCTTGCTGATAAGCTGATTTTCCAGTTCATCAAAGTGAGAGTCCTGAAACAGGGAATGGCCGGTGGTGGAGGCCAGAACCGGGTCGTAGATCACCTCTCCATGGAAGTCTGTCAGGAGTTGGCCCAGGGCCCTGGCGATCTCGATGGTACCAATCATGCCCATCTTGATATGGGTCACATCGTGATCAGCCAGTACCGCCTGCACCTGCCTGACCACCAAGCCGCAATCCAGAGGGACGGATTCGGAGACGCCACGGGAATTCTGGACGGTGATGCAGGTGATTGCCGCCGCGCCATAGACACCAAGGGCGGTCAAGGTCTTAAGATCCGCCTGGATGCCCGCACCACCCGTGGGGTCGGAGCCGGCAATGGTTAATACGGTGGGTAAGAGTTGAGGCTGAGTGTGATTCATGAACAATTTTGGAAGGGTGAGGGTTGAGGCGGAATGCGCTTGCTTGAACCACAGATGGACATAGATAAACACAGATTGAAAAAGAAAAGCACCAAAAGGGTAAACTGCGTGCAAGTCACTGGAAATACGTAGAAAAGAGTTGCGTTTATAATTCGTAATTCATAATTCGTAATTCGTAATTCGTAATTTCCATACCTTGCTTAATACAATGAAATGCAATAGTATTGCAAGGTTTTGAGTTAGAGCGGTGACAAGCCCTCCAGATAAACTTCATGTAATAAATCATATTATGACCGCATCACAGCACAGCTACGATGAAAGCAAGATAAAGACCTTGAGCTCTCTTGAGCATATCCGCAAGCGGCCGGGAATGTATATCGGTCGTCTTGGCAACGGCGCCCATCCCGACGACGGTATCTATATCCTGCTCAAAGAGGTGGTGGACAACGCCGTCGATGAATATATCATGGGGGCGGGCAAACGGGTCAATATCCATATCGGCGACGAGGGAATGATCACGGTGCGCGACTTTGGCCGCGGCATCCCTTTGGGCAAGATCGTGGACTGCGTCTCTACCATCAACACCGGGGCCAAGTACAACACCGAGGTCTTTCAATTCTCTGTCGGTCTCAATGGCGTGGGCACGAAAGCGGTAAACGCCATGTCCTCGCACTTCAAGGTCACGGCCTTTCGGGAGGGGAAATTTGCCAGCGCCGTTTTTGCCAAAGGGGAACTGGTCAGCCAGGAAGAGGGGGAGAGCGGTGAGGCCAATGGCACCTTGGTCGAATTTATCCCTGATCGGGAGATGTTTGGCGCCTACACCTTTGATCCGGGTTTTATCGAGGAGCGTCTCTGGCGCTACGCCTATCTCAATGCCGGATTGAAACTGTATCTGGACAAGACCTGTTATTATTCGGCGCACGGTCTTCTTGACCTGCTGGCCAAGGAACTCGTCGATCAAAATATCTATGAGCCCATCTATTACCGGGACGCCACCCTGGAATTTTGTTTCGCCCACACCGACGGCTATGGCGACACCTATTATTCCTTTGTCAACGGCACCTATACCAGTGAGGGCGGCACCCACCTTTCGGCCTTTCGGGAGGGGATCTTGAAAGGGGTGAATGAGTTTTCCAAAAAATCCTTTATCAGTCAGGATGTGCGGGACGGGATTGTCGGCACCCTGGCGATCAAGATCAAAGATCCTCTTTTTGAATCCCAGACCAAAAACAAGCTCGGCAATGGCGACATCCGCTCCTGGATTGTGACCACGGTAAAGGACGCGGTCTCAAGCGCCCTATACAAAGACACGGCGGCGGCGGAACGGCTGCTGGAGAAGATTCAGCGCAATGAAAAGGTGAGAAAGGAGTTGCAGAGTGTGCGTCTGGAGGCGAGGGCCAAGTCGAAGAAAATCGCCCTCAAGATCCCGCAGTTGAAGGACTGCAAACATCATCCTTCGCGCAAGAAGCCATCGCCTACGGGCAATGCCAACATGGTCTTTATCACCGAAGGGCAGTCGGCGGCAGGCTCCATTGTCTCTTCCCGTGACCCCTTGACCCAGGCGGTTTTCTCCTTGAAAGGCAAGCCGATGAATGTCCTCGGGCAAAAACTGGCCCTCCTGTACAAGAACGAAGAGATGTATTCCCTGATGCGGGCCCTCGATATTGAGGAATCCATTGGCGATCTGCGCTTTGACAAGGTGATCCTGGCCACCGATGCCGATGTGGACGGACTGCATATCCGCAATCTCCTGCTCACGTTTTTCCTCCATTATTTTGAACCCCTGGTCAAGCAGGGCTACGTCTATATCCTGGAGACCCCCCTCTTTCGGGTCCGCAATAAACAGGAGACCCATTACTGCTATTCGGAAAAGGAAAAGATCGCGGCCGTCAAAAAACTGCAAGGGACGGGAGCCAAGGCCGGTAATGTGGAGATGACCAGATTCAAGGGGTTGGGCGAGATTTCCCCCAAGGAATTCAAGCAGTTCATCGGCCCTGATATCCGCTTGCAGCAGGTCAATATGGGGACGGTGAGCGAGGTGAGCAAGATTCTCTCTTTTTACATGGGCAAGAATACCCCGGAACGCAAACAGTATATCATGGAACATCTGGTGACCACGGTCTGATTCTCATTCCCGGCACAAGAAATCAAGGTTGGACCTGGGAACCGCTTCAATCAGCCAATTGACCATATTATTTTTTTTACAACGGCTTATCTATGGATTCACAGTACGGAAAACTTCATAATCTCTTTGAGCAGAATTTCCTTGAATACTCTTCCTATGTTATCCGGGAGCGGGCAATTCCCGACATTCACGATGGCCTGAAACCAGTGCAGCGCCGCATCCTCCAGACCCTGTTTAACATGGATGACGGCCGCTTTCACAAGGTGGCCAATGTGGTGGGCGAGACCATGAAGCTCCATCCCCACGGCGATGCCTCTATTTTTGCCGCCCTGGTGAACCTGGCCAACAAGGAATATCTGATCGAGCGACAGGGGAATTTCGGCAATATCTATACCGGCGATCAGGCCTCAGCCGCCCGCTATATCGAGTGCCGACTTACCCCGCTGGCCCGGGAGATCCTCTTTAACAAGGATCTGACCGACTATGTCGAATCCTATGACAGTCGGATGCTGGAGCCGGTTACTCTGCCGGCCAAGCTCCCCATGCTGCTGTTGCTCGGGGCCGATGGGATAGCGGTGGGCATGGCCACCAAGATCATGCCCCATAACTTCTGTGAACTCCTGGCCGCCCAGATCAAACTGCTCCGGCATGAAGAAATTATCCTCTACCCGGATTTTCAGAAGAAGGGGTTGGTGGATGTCTCCCAGTACGATCATGGCAATGGCCGTATCCGCTGTCGGGCACGAATCGAGGAACTGAACGATAAGACTATTATTATCAAGGATATTCCCCATGGCACAACCACCCAAACGCTGATCGAATCGGTGGAGAAGGCGGCCAAGGCAGGGAAAATCAAGATCCTGTCGATCAATGATTATACCGCTGAAGAGGTGGAGGTCGAGATCAACCTCGCCAGGGGTGTCTATGCCAAAGAGACCATTGAGGCCCTCTATGCCTTTACCGATTGCGAAGTCGCTATCACCCCCAATCTTACTCTGATCAAAGACAATCAGCCGCTGATCTGTACGGTCGAAGAGGTGTTGGAGCATAATACCCAAAAGTTAGTCAAAGACCTGACCAGAGAGCTGGAAATTGATCTGGCCAGGCTCAATGAAAAACTGCATGCCCGGCGTCTGGAGCAGATCTTTATTGAGGAGCGGCTCTATAAGCAGATCGAGGAGGAAACCAGCTATAAGGCAGTTATCCAGCGGGTGAGCGCTTCTTTGCAACCCTTTAGCGGCGAGCTCCTGCGGCCAATCAGCACCGAGGATGTCGAGCGGTTGCTGGAGATCAGGATCAAGCGGATTTCGCGCTATGACATCAATAAGCAGCAGAAGGAAATTAAGGAGATCAACAGTGAGATAAAGAAGATAACGCTCCATCTCAAAGACATGGTGGGCTACACCATCTCCTTTCTGGACGATTTGCTGAAAAAATATGGTCATCTTTATCCCCGGCAGACCGAACTCTGTGAGTTTGAGGAGGTCAGCGCCCGCAGTGTGGCCCAGGCCAATCTGGTGGTTGGCTATCAGCGGGCGACCGGCTTCTTGGGCTCAAATATCAAGGCCGAGGATGAAAAACAGGATTTCAGCCTGAACTGTTCCGAGTACGACCGTTTGTTGTTGATCTTTCAGGATGGCATGTACAAGGTAATCCCGGTGACCGATAAACTCTTTGTCGGTCACGAACTGGTCTGGCTCGGGGTGATCGCGGAGGGGTTGGTCTTTAATGTCTTGTACCGAGATGGCCTGGAAAATCTCACCTATGCCAAACGGTTCACCACCCCTAAATTCATCATGGAAAAAGAGTATAGACTCTTTCCCGAAGACAAGCGGTCACGGATCCTGTTGCTGCTGATGGGCGAGGGTGCCAGCGCCCATGTCAGCCTGGCGCCGTCCGCCCGTGCCAAGAGCAATACCATGGAGGTCTTTTTTGATGAATACCTGATTAAAAATCCCAACGCCAAAGGAAAACGGATTGCGGCCCGGGTGGTCAGGAAGGTTGCAGATTCCACCGGCAAAGTTATGCCAAGGCCCCAGAAACAGAATCTGCCGTTGCTTGCACTGGTGTCACCACCTCAAGAAGATGACACCCGAAAAGAGAGGGAAGGGGATGAAGGAAGTGAAAAGGGGTAAATTCCAGCTCTCTAATGGATGATTTATCTGGTTTCCCTCTGGTCCTTTGAGCCAGATAAAAATTTATTTGTCCTTTTCTGTGTTTCTGTGCAAAAATAATTTCCCAGCCTTCGAACGGAGATCATCCCTTGCCTTTGATGAACAACCAATCGGCCAGCAGGGGTACTTCTGTGCGTAGAAACCTGTCCCTGCTGGTGATTTTGGCCATGGGAGTGAGAGGCTACGCTCGCCGATATCTTCTGATAGAATATGACAATAACACATCTATATTTTTTGTATTTGCTCTTTTTTTTTGATATGCTTTAAACTTAAGGAGGTTAATTCCGAAGATTCAGGAGGTTATGAGCAAAAACATCAAAATTTATAGGGAGGTGCTTGCATGAAAAAACATTTCACAAAAAAGGCAGTAATATTCGGCTTGGTTTGGCTTTCTGCTTTCAGTGTCAATATGGTAATGGCCGCAGACAAGGTGGTAATAGTTCCCATGGGGTCAAGCAAGGTCTACACTTTTGGTGAGGGTAATTTATTTGTTGGTGAGGGTGCCGGAAATCGCACCATGACCGGTTATCATAACACTGGTGTCGGATATTCGGTACTTCCTGTCAACACCACTGGCGATTTCAATACTGCCGGCGGAAGCTTGGCCCTCCATGCCAACACCACCGGCAGCTACAATACAGCCAGCGGACGACGTGCATTAGAGTCTAATATCGATGGCGGTGATAACACTGCCAGCGGTTGGGGTGCACTTAAGCTCAATACCAGTGGCGACTACAACACCGCCAGCGGTTCGGGTGCACTCTACAACACCACCGTTGGCTGGCAAAACACAGCCATTGGCGGCTATGCAGGAACTTCAAATATCACCGGCTCCTACAATACCTTTGTTGGTTATAATACTGATGCAGGGGCAAGCAACCTGAACAATGTCACCGCCATAGGGACCGATGCTACTCCGACTGTCTCAAACAGTGTGCGGATCGGTAATGGTTTTGTTACGCTTATAGGGGGACAGGTGGGATGGACTAATCTTTCAGATATGCGCAAGAAAAAGGAGATCCAGAATATTACACAGGGACTTGCTTTCATCAAAGCCCTTCGGCCTGTCGAATACAGGATGAACGAGGGTAATGACCGTGTAGATTTTGGCTTCCTGGCCCAGGACATTGAGGCCTTACTTGGCACAGACTACAATGTCCTCGGGATCGGCGGCGACGCGGACAGGACCCTTTCCCTGCGTTACACGGACTTCATTGCCCCCATGGTCAAGGCCATGCAGGAGCAGCAGGAGATCATAGAACAACAAAAGAAAGTGAATGAGCAACAGGAAAAATCTATTGCTGAAATGCGGTCGGAGCTTAATAACTTGAAGACCGAGATCATGGCGATAAAGGCGGGCAAATAAGAAAAAGAACGATGCGGTGACACAACCCAGTCAAAATATAAATAAAGTAAACAACATCCTTCCTGTTAAATTCCCAATAGTTTCGGCGCGATGCATAAAAACTATTGGGAATTTCAGCCATTCTCCTTTCCCTTCCCGATTCTCTGTCCTTCTTTTCTTTCATTACGTCTTGAATTTTGCTGCATTCATAAACGCTTGAAAATTATCAGATAAGCGGTAAGCGATCAACAAAGGCCCTCGTATTGAGCAGCACCTGCTGATATTCTTCTTCACTCAGTCCGGCGCCCAGGGCCACCATCCGGGCCATCTCAGCCGTCAGAAAATCGCCGGGGGCATGGGCATCGGCATTGACCACCAGTCTGGCGCCTGTCTGCCGGGCCATCCTGGCCACATGACCATTGGTCAGGCAATGCCCTTTCCGGCCGGAAAGTTCCAGAAAAACCCCTTTCTGCGCCGCAAGGAGCGCTTCCGCCTCACTGATGAAACCGGGGTGCGACAAGATGTCAGCCCCGGCCTCAATGGCTGCCATGTTGGTGCCGGGGGCCACGGGTTCAACGATGGTCTCGCCATGCACTACCACCACCTGCGCCCCCAGTTCTCGCGCCTTGCGAGTAAGCGGGGCGATCAGGGCAGGGGGGACATGGGTCAGCTCGATACCGGGAAGGAGTCTGGTACGGGAATAGGGATTGAGATCTCGTGCCGCCTGGATCATGCGGGGGATGATGAAGTCCATATTGGAGCTATCGGCATGATCGGTAATGGCGACCGCCTTATAGCCAAGAACCTCAACTCGCCGCAGATGTTCGGCCGGAACCAGGGCCCCGTCGCTGAAAAAAGTATGGGTGTGAAGATCAATCATGATGAGACACCTGTTGATTATTGATGAGTGTTGACGGTGGACAGAACAAGTCCTTTCAGGGAGTGCTGGCCTGCGTGGTAAATAGTGACGTTTACGATATCACCTGGAGAGCACACAATTTTTTCTTCCACATGAACGATATTGTTGGTTGGGGTACGGCCTACCATTCCGTTGTCTTCGGTGATTTTTTCAATCATGATCGGCAGGTTTTTGCCCACATACAAACTATTCTGCTCCAGACAGATCTCGTCCTGCCGTTTCTGAAAGCGGGAGAGCCGTTCCGATTTCACCTTTTCGTCAACTTTGTCGGCAAAATCAGCAGATCGGGTACCGGGACGATCTGAATATTTGAAGGAGAAAGAGCTGTGGAATCGGACTTTCTCTAGAATATCCATGGTCTCTTCAAAGTCAGCGTCAGTTTCTCCGGGAAAACCAACGATCACATCGGTGCTCAAGGCAATATCAGGGCGAAATGCTCGGAGCTCCGCCACCTTTTGCAGATACAACTCTCTGGTGTATTTCCGGTTCATTCTCTTTAAGACAGCATTGGATCCAGACTGCACCGGTAGATGAAACTGCGGGCAGAGGATCTCGATCTCAGCAAAACAGCGCATAAGCTCCGCAGAGAGATCTTTGGGGTTGGAGGTGGTGAAGCGCAATCGTTGTAATCTGGTAATGGCGGCGACTTCACGCAGGAGCTGCGAAAAAGAATATTCGGCCCCATCTGTGGAAACCGCATTGGTACGACCATACGAATTAACATTTTGTCCCAGCAGGGTGATCTCGCGCACCCCGGCATCAACAAGAACATGAGCTTCGTCTATGATGTCTTTGACTTTTCGAGATATTTCTCTTCCTCTGGTGTAAGGGACAACGCAATAGGTGCAGTAATTGTCGCATCCTTGCATAATGGTGAGAAATTTCCTGAAAGAATGAGCAGGGGAGGGGGCTTGTGATTCTTCAGGCAGGATCAACCTGGATAAATTTGGAATAAATGCTGGGATTTCATAGAGGTCAGACATGCCGACTGCCACCTTGCTTGTCCTTCCGTCAAGGGTTTCGAGGAGGCCGGCAAGTTCATAGAGGTTCTGGGTGCCAATAACCAGATCAATATGGGGCATACGCTCGCAAATCTCTTGTCCTTCCTGTTGGGCAACGCATCCGGCAACACAGACCTTCATGCCTGGCCGTTTTTTTTTGACCTTTCGTAACACCCCGAGAAGACTCATGGCCTTTTGTTCGGCCTTGGCCCGGATGGAACAGGTGTTGACGATCACCACGTCAGCATCGTCTATATCCATGGATTCGATATAGCCATGTTCGGCAAGCAATTGGGCCATGATCTCAGAATCACGTTCGTTCATCTGACAACCAAACGTTTTGATACTAAAGGAAGGCTGACTGTTCATATTTTAATGCAGTTAAAATAAAGAGATAATTCTAAAATCAAGACTTAAGGTTAATGTTCTGCGTGTATTTATTGAGGCCAGGGGCCAAGGCCGACAAAAGCTCAAAGAGTAAGGGTTCCGATTCTACCGGATAACGAAGGCGCACCGTACCAGCCTTGCCATCAACACTGGAAAGGATAGCAAGGCCGTCATAACCCTCCAGGACAAACTTGAGAAAATGAAATCTGTTAGGAGAAATAGCAAGATAAAGTTCTTTGAATGTAGGCGCGTCCATCTTCGAGCTCATGATTCGTTAGACAGAGAGTGAGGCGTCAATAGCCCCCATCTGTTCCTGGCGGGCGGCGAGCAGAGGGGTGACAATCTCTTCTATATACTCAGAAGTCTGGGCTGCCGCCCGACCAGTAAATTGGGTGTAGTCGCCAACCAGGGCCTGAATATCTTCCATGCTAAAAGGGATGCGCGGATCATCTGCCATCCGTTGCAGCAGGTCATTCTCTCCACCTTCCTCTTTGACTACCTTGCCGGCAGCCAAGGAGTGCTCCTTGATCACCTCATGCATCTCCTGTCGACTTTCACCTTGAGCCACCGCCTCCATAAGGATCTTTTCTGTGGACATAAAAGGCAGTTCCATTCGCAGGTGCCGCTCAATCTGTTTCGGAAAAACGACCATTTGCGATGTTATATTGACGTAAAGCTTGAGTATTGCATCGGTCAACAGAAAGGCTTGGGGGATATCCATGCGCCGGATGGCCGAGTCATCAAGGGTGCGTTCAAACCATTGATTGGCAAAAGTGGCTCCAAAATCAGCGGGCAGCCCCATGAGCTTGCGGGCCAGGCCGGTCATTCGTTCCGAGCGCATAGGGTTGCGCTTATAGGCCATCGCTGAAGAGCCGGTTTGATTCTTAGCGAAAGGCTCTTCCTGGACCTTGAGATTAGAAAGTAACCTCAAGTCAACTGCGAACTTGTGGGCAGAAGCCCCTATACCTGCGAGAGTTTCTGCAAGTTTCATGTCCAGCTTTCGCGGATAGGTCTGACCCGTCACTGCAAAGACATTGTCAAAACCGAGTTTTTTGGCAACCAGGAGATCGAGGTCCCTGACTTTCTGATTGTCACCCTTGAAGAGTTCAATAAAGGTGGCCTGAGTGCCGACAGTTCCCTTGGCTCCTCGGGCCTTGACTTGTCCCAGGAACGAATCAATATATTCAAGATCCATGATAAGGTCTTGAATATAAAGTGTATTTCTCTTGCCAACCGTTGTGGGTTGGGCAGGTTGATAATGGGTAAATCCGAGAGTTGGCAAATCCTTATGTTTCAGGGCAAACGCGGCCAGGTTCTGAATGACTTGCAGCAGGGCGCCCCTGATCAAGGCAAAGCCTTTTTTCTGGAGGATCAGATCGGTATTGCAGACCACAAATTGCGAGGTGGCCCCAAGATGGATAATTCCTTCAGCAAGTGGGCATTTCGTCCCAAATTCAAAGACATGTGCCATGACATCATGGCGGATCTCTTTTTCTTTGGCCGCAGCCAGATCGTAATCGATATTCTCAATATTGGCCCGCATTTGAGCCAGCATCTCAGGCTTGATAATATCGGTCAGGCCTAATTCATACTGAGCCTCAGCCAAGGCAAGCCAGCATTTTCGCCAGGTGGTAAACTTGGTTTTCTCGGAAAACAGCTCCTGCATGTCACGACTGGTATAGCGACTTACTAATGGTTCCTGATAGATTTCTCTATTCATACGATACTCCAAAAATAAACGAACATAGATGCTTCCCGTGATGAGAATTGTTTTGTCTTCTCACAATAAGCGTTTTTTTGATTGAACGGCGCAGCAAAACAAAAAATAAGCAGCGGTTCATTGATACCATGGATTTAGCAAAAGAGAAAGAACAAGTACTTTCTCAAGGGCACCGTTGATTCCATATGCAAACGCAAAACCAACGAAGAGATCCTCAAGGCTTAAAGATGATCTTATGAATAATCTTATCTTTGGAAACGGGTGCAAAAATCAACATATCGTCAATGTCGCATAATGTATATTATGTTTAATTATATATAAATACGCTGAAATAATATATTGTCATGATTTGTTATTGTTGATTCGAGCTATCTTCCTGGCGGCCATCTTGTTCATTTTGAAATTGTATCCCTGTCACCCGGACCTCCCAGCTCAAGATATTGCGATAACGATTAGCCATAGGGCTATAGGCAATGGCTGGATGCGTATCTTGCTGGAGTTTGGCCATCTCTTTTCCCAGGCCAAATCCTATCCCTTTTTGCACAGAGCCATGCGCTTTAAAGGACATCTTCAGGTGTGCGCCTTCAAGGCCAATGGGCTTTGTTTCTACCAGCTGGGCTCTTTTGGTGTAAAACATCGGCTTTCTGTTCCCTGGCCCGAATGGTTCAAGGAATTGTAATGACTTCCCAAATGACTGTCCTGATTGTTGAGCATCGTGCGAGGCGAAAATTTCTTCAATTTCAGCCTCAAGATCAATGGTCAGTTTTGGTGCCGGTGCAATATCTTGCGTTTGTTTGCCGATCTCCTCATTCATCAATGAACAAAAAAGATCAAAGTTGTCTTCGGAGACAGACATGCCGGCGGCCATAGCGTGTCCGCCAAAGCGGATCATTGTTCCCGCGCATTTTTCCAAAGCCCTGTGGAGATTCACCCCCGCCACAGAGCGTCCGGAGCCCCTGAATATCATCTTGCCCTGATCGTCCCGCTCTTGTCCAAAAAGAATGACCGGCAGGCAAAAGGCCTCTACTAATCTTGAGGCGACAATCCCAATCACTCCATGGTGAAAATCTCCCTTTAATATCAGGCAGTTCTTCTGTTGAGTTGCCTCTGCTGGCAAGGCAAGTGCGCGTGAATAGACGTCCTGGCCAATTTTTTTTCTGCTGTTGTTTAAATCCAGAAGTTTTTGTGCCAAGGGTTTGGCCTCGATCATGCTTGGGCTCAGGAGTAATTGTACCGCAAGTTCGGCCTCTGACAGTCTTCCAGCGGCGTTGATCATAGGTGCAAGCAGAAATCCTATATCTTCAGAGGTTATATTGCCGATTATGTTTTTTTGATTATTGACGAGCCCGCTTACCTCAAGCATCGCCTTGATCCCAGGCCTTTTCTGTTGTTCAATCGCTGACATGCCACATTTTACCAGAATCCTGTTTATCTTTCCCAGGGGAACCATGTCGGCGATTGTGCCCAAGGCTACCAGATCCAGATAATCACGGACATCCGGCTCGCGCCTTTGAGCGTTAAAGAATCCATTTTCCCGCAGGTACTGCCGGACTCCGCAGGCCAGATAAAAAGTAACTCCTACGCCGGCAAGCTCTTCCGTGGGAAAGGTGCAGGTTGACTGCTTGGGATTCAAGATGGCATCAGCCGCTGAAATCCCTTCTGGGGGTTGATGATGATCAGTGACAATGACCTGAAATCCCATCTTGTGGGCGGCAAGGATCTCGGTGCTTGCTGATATGCCGCAATCAACCGTGATAAGAAGGGTCTTTTGGTTGGAGTTGCTGGGGGCTAAGGTTCGCAGGAGGTCAACGTGCAGGCCGTAACCATGGCTTATCCGGTTGGGAATAATAAAGGTCGTTTTGGTGCCAAGTGATTGAAAGAATGAGACTAAAAGTGCCGTTCCTGTAGTTCCGTCCACATCGTAATCACCCCAGATCAGGATCGGCATTCCGGTAAGCACGGCCTGTCCGGCCAAAGTAACCGCCTCTTGCATCCCGCCCATTTCTAAAGGATGAGGCAGGTCGGCAAGTCTTGGATACAGGAACTCTTCTATCGCTTTTTGATCATGCAGGCCCCTTTGGGCCAGAAGTTTTACAATAACTGGATGCAGTCTTTTCTTTTTTGCAGCTTGTTGCAGGTCATGGCTGGGCTCTATTTGAGGTATTATTCTCCATTCCGTGTGTAGTTTTTTATCTCTATTCAACATTGATATTCTGCTTTATTATCCTGATATAGTGTCTTTTTTATTTCTTTGTTCTTGGCGCATCCGAGAACTTGCCGGACCATCAAAAGGATTGATAGCTCGACTGGTTCCAGCTATCAATCCTTTTGATGATTAATGGGTGATCCTGCACGTCAAACCATTCCAGGTCAGGAATGGCGGCAAACCAGGTGTATTGGCGTTTGGCGTATCGCCTGGTGTCGCGGGCCAGGAGTCGTTCGGTTTCCTCCATGTCCCAAGTGCCTTGCAGGTAATTATTCATATGTCGATAGCCGATTGCCTGCATGGATTTGAGTTCCGGGCTGTAGCCTCTGGCGATCAACCCCTTTACCTCCTGTTCCAGCCCACTGTCAAGCATGAGGGACGTTCGCCTGTCAATTCGTTGATACAGGAGCGTGCGGTCGCAGGTCAGACCGATTTGCAGGATGTTGGAGAAACGGGGTGTTTTTTGTTGCTTATGGTCAAGGATATGCTCCGACCAGGGTTTGCCTGTTGCCTGGTAGATCTCCAAGGCCCGCAAGAGACGATGAGAATCATTGATATGGATTCTTTCTGCGGATATTCGGTCACATTGCAGTAATTCTTCATGTAGTTTCTCAGCTCCGTCGCGAGTTAATCGTTGTTGTAATTGCTCTCGTATCGCTGGAAAGTGCCCGATCCCTGAAGAAAGTCCATCCAGCAAGGCCCGTAAATAGAGGCCTGTCCCGCCGGTGAGGAGGGCCACCCTCCCCTTTTCATGGATTTTTTTTATAGCCGTGCTTGCATCGCGCACAAAACAGGCGGCGTCATATTCTTGGTCAGGGTTAACCAGATCAATGAGGTGATGCGGGATTCGTGCTCGTTCTTCTGTGCTGACCTTGGCAGTGCCGATATCCATAAACCGATAGACCTGCATGGAATCAACACTGACGATCTCGCACCCAAATTGCTCGGCCAAACGTAGTGACAATTCAGTCTTGCCGATGGCTGTGGGCCCGACCAGTACCAGTACCGGTTTGTCTATGGGGGGCATGAGGTTCATTGAAGACCCGAAAAGGAGAACTGGGGCGCAAACGTATTCATCCGGGAAGGCCCGATACCGGGAACAGTCAGCAGGTCTTGCGGCCCGGTAAAAAGTCCCTTGCTCTCTCGGGTCTTAACGATCTGGGCGGCCAGCTTGGGCCCTATTCCCGAGATGGTTGCCAGCAGTTCGGCATCGGCGAAATTAACGGGTATGGGTAAGAAGAGAAAGGGAGTAACTGCCGCAGGAATAGATGTGGAGTTTTCAGCCCCCCCTGAATCCGCAAGCTCTATGTCTCTCCCCGGCACCAAGTGCAGCCCCTTTCCATTCCAGGATAACTCCCAGGGAGTTTCATGGCGTGTCGGAAAAAATCTTCCCTGAAAAAAGACGGCCAGGAGCCAGCACCAAAAGACGATGCCCAGGAAGAGAAGAACCTCCACCCGGGCATCATTTTCAATATGCGTTTTTTGTTGCGATTCTAAGCCCTTGTAAGAAAATAACATGGCTAATTGGTTAATTGGAGCGGCATGATGAGTTGTAACGAAATAAGGAGAATGGCCAAGTTATTTCGTAACGGCTCATAAGCTGTTACCGTGCCTGTTTCTGCTCATCACGCATTAGTTTATAGTTCATGGAATCAACCAATGCCTGCCAAGATGCCTCGATAATATTCAAAGACACCCCAACCGTCCCCCACTGTTCATGTTGATCGCGAGATTCAATAAGGACGCGCACCTTGGCCCCGGTCCCATGCTCTCCCGAGAGGACCCGCACCTTGTAATCGACCAGATCTACATCCTGCAGATTGGGATAAAAATGAATCAAGGCCTTGCGCAAGGCCATATCCAGGGCATTGACCGGGCCATTACCCATGGCGGCGGTATGCACCTCTTCGCCGCCGACCTCAAGGCGGATAGTCGCCTCGGTCTCGGGTGGCTGGTCCATGGATCGCTTACTGTTGATCGCCCGGAATCCTTTCAATTGAAAATAATTTCTCTGGGTGCCCAGGGCGCGGCGCATGAGGAGCTCGAAAGAGGCCTCGGCGCCTTCATACTGAAAGCCTTCATTCTCCAGCTCTTTCAATTCTCTGACGATTGCCGAGACGATCGGGCTGTCATCCTCAAGATTGATCCCAAATTTCTTGGCCTTGTGCAGGACATTACTCTTGCCGGACTGATCAGAAATCAGGATGCGGCGGATATTGCCGACCTTTTCCGGTTCAATATGCTCATAGGTCAGCGGGTTGCGCTTGACCGCCGAGACATGGATGCCGCCCTTGTGGGCAAAGGCGGAACGGCCGACGTAGGGTTGATATTTATTCGATGGCAGATTGGCCAGTTCATCCACCAGCCTTGAGGTCTCGGTGAGCCTGCCTACCCTCCTGATGGCCTCGCTGTCGCAGTCCATTTTCAGGGCCAGGGCGGGAATAATAGAGGTCAGATTGGCATTGCCGCAGCGCTCGCCGTAGCCGTTTATGGTACCCTGTACCTGTTTAACGCCAAGGCTGAGGGCCAACAGCGAATTGGCAACCGCCGTCTCCGAATCATTATGGGCATGGATGCCAAGATCTACCTTGGCCCCTCGCTCTTGAATAAAAAGCTGGACCCGCTCGATGATAGGCTGGACTTCCTGGGGCAGCATGCCGCCGTTGGTGTCACAAAGAACCAGGCAATCCGCGCCGCCGTCAATGGCCTTGCCCAGGGTGGTCAGGGCGTATTCGGAATTTTTCTTGAACCCGTCAAAAAAGTGCTCGGCATCATAAAAGAGGCTCTGCACATGGGGCCGCAGATAGCGCAACGACTCCTCGATAATCAGCAGGTTGTCTTCAAGTTTGATCCGCAGGGCATCAAAGACATGGATATCCCAGGATTTGCCGAATATGGTGATAATGGGCGTCCTGGCCGCAATCAAGGCCTGGAGATTGGCGTCTTTTTCAACAGGATTGGCAAACATCCTGGTGGAGCCAAACGCCGACAACCGGGCATGCCTCAGGGTCTGTCCGTGCATGGTCTTGAAGAACTCAACCGCCTGGGGATTGGAACCAGGCCAGCCGCCTTCGATGAAATCAATGCCAAGCTCATCGAGCTGATGACTGATCCGCACCTTGTCATGCACCGACAGGTTGAAATTCTCGGCCTGGGTGCCATCCCTTAACGTGGTATCATAGATCTGTACGAGTCTGGACATAACATAATCTTCGGGTTAGAGGTTAATATTCAGGATCAACGACACGTCACAACACTGCATTATAGCGAGACTGTTCACTATGCAGTTTTATTTCTCTTCAACAGGGGCATTGGTCTTGTCAAGCTCAAAGGCGTCATGCAGGGCCCTGACCGCAAGCTCGGTGTACTTCTCTTCAATGACGCAGGAAACCTTGATCTCCGAGGTGGAGATCATTGAGATATTGATCCCTTCCTTGGCCAGGACGCTGAACATGGTGGAGGCAATGCCGGAATGATTCCGCATCCCGACGCCAACGATGGATATCTTGGTAATATTGGTATCCCCCTGCACGCTTTCGGCCCCGATCTTTTTGATAAGCTCCTGCAGCAGTTTGAGGGTGCGCTCATAATCACTGCGGATAACCGTAAAGGTCATATCGGCCTTGCCCTTTCCTGCGTCCTGATTCTGGATGATCATATCGACAATGATATTCTCATCAGAGATCGGGGTGAAGATCTTGGCAGCAATACCTGGCTGATTCGGAACCCCTGAGACCGTGATCCTGGCCTCGTTTTTATTATAGGTAACACCAGAAACGATCAATCCTTCCATTTGTACATCCTCCTCAATAACCCAGGTGCCTTCCGTTTCAGTGAACGTGGAGCGAACATGGATTGGAACTTTATAACGTTTTGCTAAAGTCACAGACCGGATATCAAGGACCTTGGCCCCCAGACTGGCAAGCTCCAGCATCTCATCGTAGGAGATCCGGTCAATCTTTCTGGCCTTGGCGCAGATATTCGGATCCGTGGTATAGACACCCTCAACATCGGTAAAGATCTCACAGGAATCAGCCTTCAAGGCCGCGGCCAGGGCGACGGCCGTGGTATCGGAGCCACCGCGACCCAGCGTGGTGATATCGCCCTTTTCATTGACGCCCTGAAAGCCGGCAATGACAACCACCCTGCCCTGATTCAGCTCGACCAGGATCTTTTCCGAATCAATGGACTCGATCCGGGCCTTGGTGTGCACCGAATCGGTGTTGATCTTCACCTGATCACCGAGAAAGGAGACGGCATCCCCCCCGGCCTGTTTCACGGCCATGGCAAACAAGGAAATAGTCACCTGCTCACCCGTGGACAGCAGCATGTCCATCTCCCGGGTATCAGGCAGCTCCTGCATCTGCGAGGCCAGATCGACCAGACGATTGGTCTCGCCCGACATGGCCGATAAAACCACCACCATCTGATTGCCTTGGTTTTTATATCTGAGCACCCGCTCGGCAACTGCTTTTATCTTCGCGGGACTCCCCACTGAGGTCCCGCCAAATTTCTGAACAATCAAGGCCATTATCTTTTTCAACTCCCGCTTATAGATGAAACCAGCGCAACGAACGCAAGCAGCTCAATAAAAAAACAAAACGGCAGACCACATCCTTGCCTGCCGTTAGCAAAAAACCTTCTCAGGGTACGATAACCAGCAAATTCGACCCCGAAAGGTCAGGTAAAATAAAAGAAAAATTATTTTATACGCAAAAGGGAAAATTGCAACATCTTTATGGAGAGTTGTCAGGGGCAATTACAGGAGATAATACAGGTGGCATGAGGGGGCATCAAATTCAACGGCGTGCCAAAGGTGGTACAAAACTTGCTTTTGGCACGCCGAAGTAAAGAAATCATACCAGGAAATGCTTCTCTGGATCAGCGGCCACGTCCCCCGCCAGTACCCATGCCACCGCCACCAGTTCCCATACCACCACCGGGCCCCATCATATCGCTGCCAGGTCTCATACCTTTACCACCAACAGGTGGAGAATCCGGTAGTGTTACACCCCGCTCTTTGGCGCGCACCTGCATCTGTTCGTGATGCTCCTTGCGGATCTGTTCCCGCTCCTCAGCGGTTGTCGTCGCACGCATTTTATTTTGATACTCAAGTCGCTCTTGTTTGGTCATGAGCTGGCTGCCATAGACTTGTTCCTGTGTCTGCACCTGTACCTGTTCTTTGACAGCTTCCGGGGCCGCCGCCCATGTGTACCCAGCAGACAAAGACAGACCAACAGCGAGGGTGGACACTACCAGTGTTCGTTTTACCATCGTAGACTCCTTATGAATCTGGGCTGGATGAATGAATACGCACGGCCGCTGCAACCCTTTCAGTAGCCGTACTGAAACAGCGATATATCAACTATATCATATAATATACCAATATTGACAATGAAGATCGTTCACCTGTTCATTCTCTGTTATTTTTCATCCTGAAAAATATCTTAGCCTGTGTATCAGTCGTGGTCTCACTCCTGATATTATGGTATTTTCCTTCATTCACTTAAGGCAGTATTATTTTTAGCCTTGCTGCAAGAGATGAGTCCTTTGCCGCATCAAACCTTAAACAGCACGACCGCATAGAGAAGGAAACAAACTATTCATGGGCGAAACACGATACATAGTGGCGGGAAAATTTATCGACGGCAGCGGCGCCGAGGTGCGCAGGAATGTCTTTCTGGCAGTTACGGACACCATTATTACCGCCATTGGCTCCGCCGCAGACCTTCCCCGCCATGACGGGGTAGCAATCGATGACTTCTCGCACTGTGTCATCTTGCCGGCGCTGGCTGACTGTAGTGTTTCGCTGACGCGCTCACCCTCTGTGGACTGGCAGGTCCGCTTAGCCGCCGAAGAGGCCGATCTGGCCGAGAAGGCCGCCATGGTGGAGCGGCATATCAGCTACTGCCATGCCTACGGAGTGCTGGGTGTGGCCGTCAGTGATGAGCTGAGCGGCCTGGTGGAGTGCTATCAAGAGGGGCTGGCGCAAAAGAGCATCATTGAAATGCGCACCTCCGGCGGTCTCTGCCGGAGCAGGCAGGAAGGGGCCGCCGGCAACCCTCCAGGCGCTGATTTCCTCAAGATCGATTATTCCGGAAACATCGAAGACGAGGAAGTCCCATATCTTCGGCTTAACCAGGAAGATCTGGGCCGCATCCTGCAACAGAGAGGCGGCAAAAAGGCGGTGGTGGTGGCCAATGGCCGGCGACAGGTTGCGGAGGCGCTGGCGGCGGGATGTGATGCCATCGAACAGGGATACGGTATGGGCGAGGACAATCTTCGGAAAATGGCGGATCAGGATGTGCTGTGGATTCCCAGCCTCCTGCGGGCCAAGAATGGTTTGGACGGCGCGGGTTCAAGCGGCGATGTGTGCTGCCGTTTCTCCCAGCGTTATGTAGCGCCGGGCAAGCCAAACCCCGGCGCGGAGGCCTTTTGGAAAAAGATGCTCGCCGAACAACTGACGCAACTGCGTCTGGCCAGAAAATTGGGGGTAAAAACAGCGGTTGGAACCGGTGCCGGCAGTGTCGGCATCCTCCATGGCGAGTCGATGGTCGAGGAGATGAAATTGTTTATCAAGGCCGGCTATTCACTGGAAGAGGCCATCCGTTGCGCCTCGGAAAATGGAGCCCGATTCTTCGGCATGGAGAGGCTGGGCGCGCTTACTGTCGGGCGGAAGGCAACATTCCTGATTACCAGGGGCACGGTGCAACAACTGCCCAGAAAACTCTCCTATCTCGAAGGCATCTATGTTGATGGCGCACCCAGCGTCACCTATCGTAAAAACCCGGTCAAGACGGTGTGAAAGAGCGACATGATGGGCACGCTGCGCTTCGGAGTCTGTGTTTCGCTTACCTGCCCATCCTGCATCTGCTCTATCCAATCAATCAACGCCGTAGGATGGGCAAAGCTCAGCGTGCCCATCAACCGAAAGCTGCTCAGATCGTGCTCATAGCCCGCAACCTCTGCAAAAGCGGAGGATGCGAGTAGTGGAAAAACACATAGGCAGGGTGCGGGCTCAAATTGCTGAGATTGCCCACGGAAAGCTTTTTCAGGGCCGATCCCAGGGCCGCGGCGTTAAAATGGTGGGCGGCAAAACGGTCCGCCTCATACTCATTCTTGCGGGAGAAACCGTTCATGAAGAGCCCCATGACCGTGGACAGCGGTGAGTAGAGAAGAGCAAAACTGATCAGGGCCAGATGGAAGCTGTGGATACCCGCGCCGAGCGCCGCAGACAGCACCGGGTTGGCAATAAACAACGACAGGACGTAGAGCATGACGCCGGTCTGACAGAGGGCGGCGATAATCCCCTTGAGGGTGTGCTTTTTCTTGTAATGGCCGATCTCATGGGCCAACACCGCCACCAGTTCCTCCACCTCCAGGTCTTTAATCAGGGTATCATAGAGGACGATGCGCTTTTTGGCGCCCAGGCCTGCGAAATAGGCATTGGCCTTGGTGGAGCGACGGGAGCCGTCAATGACAAAGACATTGTCAAGCTGAAAGCCGGCCTTGGCGCTGAAGGCCTCGATTGCATCCCGCAGCTCGCCGCCCTGCTCAAGCGGGGTCTGCTTGTTAAACAGGGGCACGATCAGGGTGGAGTAGAACATGGTGAAAAAGATCGTGAAGCCACTCATCAACAGCCAGGTATAGATCCAGAAATTGGACTGGGTGACCTGGTAAAACCAGATCACCGCCGCCAGCAGCGGCCAGCCCAGCAGGACTGCGAGGAGCCAGCCCTTGAGCTTGTCGGTGATAAAGGTGAGCTTGGTGGTCTTGTTAAAACCAAAGCGCTCTTCAAGGACAAAGGTGTGATAGAGGGCAAAGGGCAGAAAGAGAATTTCCGAACCAAAAAAAAGCAGGACAAAAAAGATCAGGGAGACCAGCAATTCCCCCTGCACCCTGCCCCGGACAAGCCCGTCGATTAAGGCAAAGCCGCCACCCATAAGGATGCCTAAGAGGACCACAACCTGCAGGCTGGCGGTGACCAGCTCAAACCGGCAGTTTGCCTTCTTGTACTCCTGGGACCGTTGATACTTCTCCTCGCTGTAAATCCCCTTCACCTCATCAGGCAGTTGCGTGGAAATACTCCGGCAGTTGAGGAAGCTGAGCCCCCTTTCCAGGAAATAATTAGCAAGAACGATGGTGATAATGGCAGAAAGGATGGTGGTGGCGGTCATGGTATGTTTTTATTAGGTATCAAGTTGATAGCGGTGCCTGACCCCGGTGTGCTGCGTACCACGGTAATTGCCCCGAATCAAATAACACCGAGGAAGTTGGTGGCGAGGGAACCTTGGATCAGGATGCGGTGAACGATCTCTTGAAGGGGTTGGGTTTTTAAAAAACCGCAAACCGGAAATAAACGAGGTGGAGAAAAGGCTGGCCCTGGTGGGCTGGCCTTTTTTAATTCAGTATTTTTTTACAGATGCTTCAGGGGCTGTCTCTCTCTATCATCGCTTCCTTGACTTTTCTGGCCAGTTCTTTCCGGATAAAAGGCTTCTGGAGAAAAAGGGTGCCCGTGGTCAAAACATTATGGGGAGCGAGCAAGTCCGCCGTGTAGCCGGACATGAAAATTGTCCGGAGGCCAGGCCACTTTGCGGTAAGCGCATCGCACAGTTCCCTGCCGCTCATTTCCGGCATGATCACATCGGTGAGCAGCAGGTCCGGCGCGGCGGTCATGTTCTGGCAGAGATTCAATGCCTCTTTGGGAATGGCGGCAACGACCACGGTATAGCCCAGCCCTTTGAGCATCCTCTCGGTCACCATCCGCACCTGCTCCTCATCCTCGACCAGAAAAATTGTCCCCGTGCCTTTTGGGGCTTCTTCCTCTGCGGCAGTCATCTGCTCCACCGCGCCATCCATCACGATTTGCGGCAGGTAGACGCGGAAGGTCGTTCCTTGGCCCGGTTCACTGTACACGTTGATAAATCCCAAGTTCTGTCGCACGATGCCGAAGACCGTAGCCAGCCCAAGCCCCGTGCCTTTACCCACCTCCTTGGTGGTGAAAAAAGGCTCAAAGATATGGCATAGGGTTTCCTTGTCCATGCCCACGCCGGTATCGCTCACCGTAAGCATTACATAGGGGCCGGGAGTCGCCTCGGGATGTGTGCGGCAGTAGTCCGCGTCGAGCAGCCGGTTTTCGGTTTGCAGGATGAACTTGCCGCCCGTGGGCATGGCGTCGCGGGCATTGACCGCCAGGTTCATCAGCACCTGATCGATTTGTGAAGGATCGATCAAAATCCGCCCGAGGTCCGCGCCGGGATGGAATACAAATTCGATATCCTCGCCCATGAGCCGCCCCAGGTTCCGCTGGGTTTCGCTGATGGCGTCGTTCACATCCACCGGCTTGGGTGCGATCGTCTGCTTTCTGGAAAAACCGAGGAGCTGCCGGGTGATGTCCTTGGATCGGGTGGCGGCTTTTTCAATTTCCTTCAGGCTGAGCATGACCTTGCTGTTTTCGGCAAAATCGTCTTCCAGTAACTCCAGATAGCCCAGGATGACGCTCAGCATGTTGTTGAAATCGTGGGCCACGCCGCCGGCCAGGCGGCCCACGGCCTCCATCTTCGCCGCCTGTTGGAGCTGCCCCTCAAGTTGGGCCCGATTTTCCTCATCCAGCTTGCGCTGGGTGATATCGTGCACGATGGAACAGAGCAGCGTCTTGCCGCCTACCTGGATTGGTCCAGCATAGACCTCGACATCCTTAATCGATCCATCGGCCAGCCGATGCTGGAACAGGAAATAGCCACGCCCTTGGGCCAGCGTCGTCTCCATTGTGGCTTTGATTTCTTTTTGGGAGATGGTGTGGATATCGGTAAGGCGCATGGTCCGCAACTGCTCTTTTGACCAGCCATAATAGGCTGCGGCCGCAGCATTGGCATCGACGATGGCGCCGTTTTCCGGATCGATCAGCAGGGTGGTGACATGGATGTTTTCAAAAAGGCTGCGGAAACGGGTCTCGCTCTCCAGCAGGGATTCGTTCCTTTCCGCGAGTTCGTGAGTGCGTTCTTCTACTTCGCGGGTCAGCGCGGCGTGCCAATCTTCGAGGCGCTGGGCCATGCCATTGAACGTCAGCCCCACTTCCCATATCTCGCGGCTGCCCGCAGGGCATACCCGTGTGGTGAAATCTCCGGACTCGATGGCGATGGCGGCCCGGTTCAGGCTGGCAAGCGGGCGGGTAAAAAAGATGATGATCACTGCCAGGACACCCGCGCAGGTAAGCAAGGCCCCGACGATAACCACAAGGTGAAAGAAAACGCTCCGGATCAGGGGGGCCAGCACCTCGGCCCGGTCCATCTTCGCCACCAGGCCCCAGCCGAGTTCCGAGGTCACCCGCAGATGACGGGTGGCGGCCAGCACCTCCACTTCCCGATAATCAGGGGCAACCAGCATGGTTTCTATTCCTTGCCCCGCAAGGCTGGCGGGCTTTGCCTCGTTGACAAAGACTTGAGGCAGAGCCCTCTCGCCATTGGGCAGGGGATAGCGCACTGGCGCCACCAGCAGGCCATCCTGCCCCATCAGCACAATCTCGCCGGTGCGGCCAAGGCCTTCGTGCAGCAGCTTGGTGCTGATGTTTTGCATGGGGTTGTGGAAGACAAGCACGGCAAGCACCTCGTCCTCCATCCCCGCGCCGTGAGCATGGATGCCCCGGCAGAAAATCAGATCCGGATGGGCGCCGCCCTCATGGGGCACTGCGGTGACAACCTCTGCTACCGCCGGGTTGCGGGCCTCCTGGAAATATGTTGTCGTGCCGAGGTCTTTGCCTTCGCTGGCAGGGTTTGTAGAGATAAGGACCATGCCTGTGCGGGCGTCGATCAGCTCGATTGCGTCGTACTCGCCATAATAGCCTTGCAGGATGTTGTCGAAATGTTTGCGCAATCGTGCCGTTGCAGCCAGACTTTCTTTGTTTTTGCCTTCTGGATTTGATGGCGAACGGACAAGGGTATGCACATCCTGCTGGAGCGCTGGATTTTCTGCGTGGACCATGATGCCGCTTCGTATCTCTTCTACCCAGCGTTCCAGCTCTTTTTTCCGGGCATCGGCCGTGGCGGACAGATTGGCCATGGCCTCTTGCTCCTGATTGGCCCACAGGCCCGCAAAAGAGGTGAACGGCACCCCGAAGAGAAGCAGTGCCTCGGCCACGATAAAAACAAGGGTGAAGGCAAGGCCAAGGGCGAGGAACATACTGCGTCGCAACGGCCATCTTTTTTTGGGCGGGCTATTTTTCATAGTTGAACTGGAGTAATTGATATTTGTTGGGATCGGCCAGAACCTTGTCGATCAGAGTCCGGTCAAAACTGGCGGCGATCTTTTCCCAGGGGATATTGGCCGGAATCTTGCCCTGCTCTTTAAGGAATGTAAAGGCGCGGCGGATGCTGCCGTTGTTGGACAGGTCTTGTCGTGGGACCACGGGGGCATGTGCGATTTTCAATATGTCCACGGTGGTGATCTTTGCCACGTCTTGCACCGAGAGTCCGGAGGGTTTGCCAAGCAACTTTTCGCTGGAGGCAAGATTCCATTCCACCGCCCGCATCAAGTTGGCGTCGTCTTGCCGCATCCACCGCAATGCACGGAGATAGGCGGCTATCAGCAACTCAGCGGTTTCCGGGTTATTTTTCAGGAAATCCCTGGAGAAATAGAGATAGCTGTTGTTCAGGAATCGTTGCATCACCTTGAATTCCGGATGTGTTCGCAAGGTGTTTGAGAGGACGGGCTCCCAGGCGGCAAAGGCATCCACCCGACCCTTGACCAGCGCCTCGCCCACCTCGTTGTTTTCAAGGGGAACCAGGGTGACATCTGTTTCTTTGAGGCCGACATTCTTCAGCGCGACCAGCAGGCCATAATGGGCCGTGCCATTCAGGGTAACGCTGATCCGTTTGCCCTTTAACTCCTCAAGCCTCGAGAACTTTTTGGAAACAATGGCAGAGAAGCCCTGTTTGGCCAGCACCACCACTGTGATATCGTGGCTGGCGGCAAAGGTGATGGTTGGCAAATCCCCGGCCGCGGCAAGATCGATATCGCCGCGTTGCAAAAAGAAGTTTATGTCCGGCCCTTTCAGGAAATCATGGATGCGGAATTCCCAGCCCCGGTCCGTCAGTGCTTTTTTCAGAATTTGGTCGTGCTGCATGACCGCGCTGATCACCCCAATCGGCACGGCCATGGGCTGGGTTCCAAAATCCGCCACCTTGCCTTCTCGACCAAATTGATATTTGGAATAGACCGGGTGGCTGGCAAGGTCCGCTTCGCTGGCGGCAAAGGCGGAGGAGACGGCAGACAAGGTCAGGGAAAGGCAAAGCAGGAATGTGGGTATTCTGAGCATGGGGCACCTCCAAGTTTATTTCCCTTAGGTAAACCCCTTTTTGCCGGGGGACAATATAAGTTTGGTAGCGTAGAAAAAGAGAGACCTCGGGCATGAAATAGCAAAAATTGCCCTCCCTTTTATGGTAATAATAGTTTTGGCAAACAATCCATAAACAAGGAGGGAAAAATGGAATCACTTCCACAGGTCAAAGATATCACTATTGTTTTTTGTTGTCAATTTAAGGTGTATTGGCAAGACAGCCGGAGTTGCAGAAGGTGAATTCAACATCTAAGTGCACCACCTGAAGACAGAGTAGGACATCGCTTGCGGTTCTGGTATTTTGAGGTTCACCACAAACTTCAGAAACCAGGAGCCAACGATGTCCTACGATCATCTTAACCAACGTGAGAGAATGTGTCTCTTCTATTTGCTACAGTCCGGTCTCTCTCTGAGAGAAATAGGCCGAAGGTTAAACCGCTCTCACACAACCTTATCCAGAGAAGTCAAACGAAACAAACGTTTTTTTGGTTGCTATTGCGATCGAGCGGCCCAGTCTTTTGCTGAGAAAAGAGAAGCGATCCCACGGCATAAACGCCGTCACTCCAACGAACAGTTACGATGTTATGTTTTTGAAAAACTCAGGTTGGGCTGGTCTCCTGAAATTATTTCTAAAAGACTGAAACGTGATTTTCCTCACAGTAAAAAGAAGATGAGAGTCAGTCACGAGGCCATCTATCAGTGGATCTACAATGATACCGTACAAGGTGGCACCCTTTTCAAGCATCTGGTTCGCGCTCATAAGAAACGCAGGAAACAACGGCGCTATGGTTCATTAAGAGGGCTTATCCCAAACCGTGTTGACATATCCCAACGACCCGATGTTGTGGGCAGGCGCTCCCGGTACGGAGACTGGGAGGGAGATACAATGGTGGGTTGTCGCCACCAGGGCCGACTGGTTACTCACGTTGAACGGAAATCAAGATACCTTCTTGCGGGGAAGGCAAAGGATGGTATAGCGGTTTCATTTAATGCTGCCAGCCTGGATTTTTTTCAACATATACCGGATAGTTATCGCAAAACACTGACCTTGGATAATGGAAGTGAAAACGCTAAATTCAGTGAATTGGAAGACAAGTTGTCATTCCAGGTATATTTTGCCAAGCCTTACGCAAGCTGGGAAAGAGGCACCAATGAAAATACGAATGGCCTGCTGAGACGGTTTTTCCCAAAAGGAACGGATTTCTTGAAAATAACAGAATCTGAGCTTGCAAATGTAGTCAATATGCTCAATCATAGACCAAGAAAATGCCTCAACTACTGTACTGCCTTTGAGGTGTTCAACTCCATAACAGGTGGTGCACTTGGAACTTGAATTCACCATCATCTTTATCCTATACCGCACACCAGTTTTCTATCAGCAACCCCTGCACTCGCGCAAACTCTTTTTTATTATTGGTCACTAAAATCATTCCGGTGGCTCGTGCGTGTCCGGCAATCATCATATCGTAAGGGCCTATTGGCTGGCCAATCCGGTACAGCTCGGAGCGAATCCGGCCAAAATGACTTGCTTCCGTCATGCCAAACGGGAGGACTTCAAGCTGGGCAATCATCATTTCAATATCTGCCAGATTCCGTTCAACCTGCTGAGAATGTTCAGCGCCAAAGACCAGCTCTCCCAGACTGATAGAGGAGATACACATCTGCCCCGCATGTTGATTGAAGCGTTTTTTTACATGGGCCGGGCGGTTTTTCATGGTGTAAATAAGGATGTTGGTATCCAGCATGTATTTCAACATCACAGGTTTTCCCTTATCTGGTCCTCCGGCTGCAATCGTTCCGTCATAAAGTCATCGGAAACTCCGGGTGAATCGAACCAATCGTCCCATGAATGGGCCGCAGGGGTGATAATACGTTTATTGCCGATCGCAATAATTTCGACGTCTGTTACTGAGTCGGGAAAGGCAATGGCTTTGGGAAGACGAACAGCCTGGCTTTTATTGCTTTTGAAGAGTTTCGTCTGGATACAAGGCATAATGAGGCCTCCATAAGATGAAGTGAATGGGTTTTCTTCATTATAGCTGGCTTGATGCGGATATGTCAACGGGATATACCAAGAGCCTGGCAACTTGATGGGCGCGCTGCGCCTTGCCCATCCTACGGAGCTGCAGGGCCTGCGGGTATTTGTAAAATGTAGGATGGGCAAGGCAAGCGAAACGAAGTGGAGACTCCGAAGGCCGGTAGGTCGTGCCCATCAACAGAAGACCAGGCTTGGAGATTATTTTTTACCTAAAACCGATTTGTTTCTCAGCCAATGATAACGAATACCGCGCAACCAGGCAAAAGTATAGAGGAAGCTCAAGGCAAAAATGCCCCATTGTTCCGCGATCCATGCCGAGTAAAACCAGAATGGCTGGCCGCACAAACCAAAAATACAGGCCCACTTCCGCCATTCCTCCCGTTCATCCTGGCTCAACCAGATTGCGGTGGCACCGGTTAAAGCAATCGCTATCTGATCCATATTTCATTTCCTTCTTCCAACTTTCAGCGGAAAAATCAGGAAAGTCCCTGTAAATAGTTAAAGGTGAAGGTGTCCGGCAGAGGCTGATCTGAGGCCAGGGCCGCCAGGACCTGCCGCCCTTTTACTGAGGCCGCGCCGCAATGGCTGAGATCGACCATGATCCGGGCGCACCCCATTTCCCGCAGCTCCCGCAGACGACCCACCAGCGAAAAATCCTGCCCCTTCATGACCTCGGTCAGCCCGCTGTCGGTGATGACCCGGTACTCTTCCTCCTTGTCGGAATGGAGTACATTGCCGGAACGCAGACCCTTGAGGGGAATCCGCGACAGGAGCAAGGTAACGGCGCTGTAGACTGTTACGACCAGAGGAATTGTCAGCGGTCGATGAGTGAGGTCGCTGATATTCTTTTGCTCATCTTCCAGGCTCAGGGTCAGCTCGGCCAGGCCCAGCTCCTGCCAGGCCAGCGCCGCCTGGCTGTTTAAGGTATAGCAGCGGAAACCGCCGAGCAGGATCACATCCGCAAGCCCGGCAAACAAAGGAATATGGCCCAGGTTGTTAATCCTGAATTGCCGGTATCCGTTAGCGTGCAGCATCTGCACCGCTCGCCGGTATTCCAGCCAGTCGGGACCAAAGAGCATGGCCGGGAGTTCCCAGGACAGCCGCTCTTTCTTCTGCGCCACCTGCTTTTCAACGCCTTTGATGGCGGCAAGGTTCCTGGAGGTCAGCGGCAGTTCCAGGCACGCCACCTGTTGCTGATCGTCGAGCACTCCGATATCCTGGATCTCCCGGCCCCGGACCGTGACCTCCACCATCGCGGTCGGTTCCACCGAAATTTTCGGCAACAGTGCCGCCAGTCCCTGAGCGGCAGAGTCCACCCGCAGCTTAACTTCCTCCTCAGTCCGGGGAACCAGAGCCACCTGGGCCAGCCGCTCCAGGCACGCCTCCGGGCTCTGGGTAAACAGGGACTTGCCGCCCACCTTGAGCACCGCATCCCCTACCCGGAAAAATCCTTTTTCCGGGATCTTGACCTGGACAAAATCACCGGCCTTGGCCACCTTGGCCTTTTTCTTTTCGCAGAACAGTTCCCGCACCGTAAAGCCGGTGCCGGCCTGATCATTTTGCGGCTGGATCCGGATCCGGTCGCCCACATGCAGCCGTTCCTTGACCGTAAACCCGATCGTGCCGCCGCGCAGCGATACCACCTCACCCAGAGGACGCCCCAAGGTCCCATGCTGGGTTGAATCGGCAATGCCGGTGGGGACAAAACCGGTGAGAAAACCCTTGGTGGCCTGACGGCCGAAAGAGAGTTCCAGATGTTCGGCGGCCTCTATGAGGGCAGTCTTGCGCTGGCCCTCCGGGGCATCGAGCATCAGGCGATAGGCCGCCACCACCCGGGCCACATACTCGGCGCTCTTCATCCGTTCCTCGATCTTGAAGCTCATTACCCCGGCCTTGAGCAGCTGGGGCAGAAGCTCGATGGCGCTGAGGTCACT
>DDWW01000067.1 GCA_002347085.1 Desulfobulbaceae bacterium UBA2276
ACCCCCATCCGCTTGATATTCTCCACCACCTTTTCCACCCCGACATCCATACCGATCTTGATGGTGGCCAGATTATACGAATAGGCCAGTCCTTCATGAAAAGGCACCAGCCCATGTTCCTTTTTATCATAATTAGCCGGCCGCCACGCCTTGGCCCCGGCATTGGCAATGGTTACAGCCGTATCCTGGACCGGCGTGGCCAGGGTATAGCCATTGGCAAGGGCCGTCAGATACACCACTGGCTTGATGAGCGAACCGATGGGCCGCCGGGCATCAAGCGCCCGATTAAAGCCAGACTCCATGGCGTCACGCCCCCCAGCCACGGCCAGGATCTCCCCGCCTTCCCGGCTGCTGACGATGACCGCCCCCTCAAGATCCTTGGCGCCCGCACGTTTCTCCAGGGCGGTCATGGATTCCGCCAGAGTACGTTCCACCTGCATCTGCACCTGGGGATCAAGGGTGGTGAGGATCTTCAGACCATTGGAGATGAGATCTTCCTCGCGATACTCCTCACCCAAGTGACGGCGCACCAGATCGAGAAAGGCGGGATAACGGTTAAACCCGCTCTGGACCATGCCGCCTTTCTCTATTTTGGCCGCCTTGGCCACGATATAATCATCCTCGCTGATCACCCCTTCGGCGCGCATCGCATCGAGGACCACCTGCCGACGTTGCAGACAGCGTTCCGGCTCACGGCGCGGGTCATAATAGGAGGGCCCCTTGATCATCCCCACCAGCATGGCAATCTGGGCAGCAGAGAGATCCTGCAACTCCCGCCGGAAATAAAACTGACTCCCCAGCCCAAAACCATGTACCGCCCGCCCCCGATCCTGGCCGAGAAAGATCTCGTTGGCATAGGCGGTCAGGATCTCGTCCTTGCTGTAATGGGTCTCCAGCAGCAGGGCCATGATAACCTCATTCAACTTGCGTTGCAGGGTGCGTTCGTTATTGAGGAAAAAATTCTTCACTAACTGCTGGGTCAGGGTGCTCCCGCCCTGCACCGTCTTTCCGGCACGAATATTCGCCAGCATGGCCCGCATGATCCCCAGGGGATCGACACCGGCATGGGTATAAAAGTGCTGATCTTCGACCGCAATCAAGGTCTTGATCAATAAGTCGGGAAGCTCCTCACGGCGATAGACAACCCGGTCTTCATTCTCAAGGGGATGAAAACTGCCGATCCGGGCCGGATCAATCCGGGTCAGAGGAAGCTCGGCCCCGGTATCGCTATTGGAGATTTGCGTGATCACCGCACCGGCAAACGTAACCGTAATCCGGGCCGATTTTTCCAGACCATCGGCAAAGGCAAAATCCTTGGTCACAAGACGCATGACATTACCGGCAAGCTCATAGCCACCCGGATCTTTTGCCGCCTTGTCCTGACGATAACCAGCAAGCTGCAATTCCGCAGCAAGCATGGAAGCCGTGAAAGGCAGACCAGGATACAACTCCAGGGGACGGGCATAAACCACGGCCGGCAAGGACCAGCGCTTGCCATCAAACTTCTGACGGATCACCTTGTCCAGATGGGAGACGTAGAATCCGATGACAACGCAGAGCAGAAGCGTAACCGGCACTGCGATCTTAAACAGGGCCCAGCCCCACGACATAGAGCGGCGCGGCGGCTTTTTGGGGATTATTTTTCGTTTCACAGGCAAGATTGACGCACCTTTACACTTATAATTATTAAGCCGTTATTCAAAGCTGACTGTAACATTAAAATATTCGCAAACGGCATAAAGGGGCCGTAACAAAATGGATAAAAACGTAATGATTATTCTGTAACGACCCCTTGTATGATCGTCGGCAGATGTAGCCTACCAGTCGCCACGCCAATCGACATCAACTAGGATAGAGCAATCGACCCTGTTACACAAAGAAAAACGCTCCCCCGAACAATCTACTCAACTCAACTCAAACAATCAATCAATCAGCACATACAAAGGGCAAGAGGCCTCCCTGAAAAGAAAAAACCCGCTCATCATTGCTGATTGCGGGTTTTTCAAACTATAAACATTATGGAATCTAATGGAACTCAAAAAAATGGTGCCGCAGGCGAGAGTCGAACTCGCACGACCGTAGGTCGCTACCCCCTCAAGATAGTGTGTCTACCAATTCCACCACTGCGGCACATTTTTTTAATTTGGGTCTATTTTTTCGTTTCTCCTTCAGCAGGAGTTACATCTTTACTCTCGGGAGTGGCCACTGGCATGGGGATAACTTTTTCCTCTTGCTTGGTCTTGCCTTCCACCTTTTCTACTGTTGCCGCCTTGGGCTTAGCCAACTCAGTCATTACCGAACCGGTACTCTTGCTGGATGACAAATAGGCAAGGGTAACGGAAGTCAACATGAAGATAATTGCCACCGTAGTGGTAATCTTGTTCAATAAGGGAACCGGCCCTTCGGTACCGAACAGAGACTGGCCCGAACCACCAAATGTTGCCCCGGCATCCGCCCCTTTGCCATGCTGAAGCAGGACAATCACGATCAAAAAGAGACAGACCGCTACATGGACAACTGTAAGTAAGGTGATCATCAGAAACTATCTATATCTCTTGAAAGTGAATTATTCGTCCAAATGACTGGGCATTGAGGGCTGCGCCACCAACTAAGGCACCGTCAATATCGTCTTGGGCCATCAAGGCATCAATATTATCAGGCTTAACCGAGCCACCATACAATATTCGTATCTGATCGGCAATATCTTTTTCATACATTTCTGCCACCAGGTTCCGAATAAAGGCGTGTACCTCTTGAGCCTGTTCCGTGCTGGCTGTCTTACCCGTCCCAATCGCCCATACCGGCTCATAAGCAAGGATGACTGCTGCCATTTCCGTGGCCCCAACGCCCGCCAGCCCGGCTCTGATCTGCCCCTCCACACACTTGCAGGTCTGCCCGTTCTCCCGTTCGTCCAGGGTTTCCCCAACACAGAGGATAGGCAGAAGCCCAAAGGCTATGGCACCACGGAGCCGTTTGTTGATCAGGCCGTTATCCTCATGAAAAATCTGCCGTCTCTCAGAATGACCAACAATGGCCGCACCCCCGCCGGCATCCAGCACCATCAAAGGCGAGATCTCACCGGTAAAGGCCCCTTCTGCCTCCCAGCAGACATTCTGGGCCGCAATATGCACTCCTGTATCGGCAACAATATGAGCAACCTGACTGAGCACGGTAAAGGGGGGGGCCAACACCACATCCCGACCTTCAAGGCCAGCGCAGTTTTTAGCAATATCAGCAGCCAGATGACAGGCATCAAGGACAGTCATGTGCATCTTCCAGTTTCCAACAAGCAATGGCCTTCTTTTACTGCTCTGCATACTCTTCATGATTGGCTCCTGAATCAGGTATTTGCTACTCTGCTTATACAGATACTCTCGATGCTCGATAATTCTGGTCGCCCTGGCCAAGACACATCCCCTGTCACAAGCGACACCGGGGAGTCGTTGACGTCCCGCACCATTCAGCCTAACCCCGACAAACGGGGAACAAGCCCCTTTACGAAAAATTCTTCACAAAAAGCCTGCAAATATTTTTTTAAGGGACTAAAGCATCAACTCCCGGCAAACTTTTCCCTTCCATCAACTGGAGAAAGGCTCCGCCACCAGTTGACATATAGGAGATATTCCTGGCCTCACCAGATTTCTTCACCGCCGCATTGGAATCCCCACCACCCGTCACCGACAGGGCATGAGACGAGGCAATCGCATGACACATGGCCATGGTCCCCCGGGCAAAGGCATCCATTTCAAAGGCTCCCATCGGCCCATTCCAGACGATAGTCCTGACATCGGCCAAGGCCTCCTGAAAACAGATGGTCGAGGCCGGACCAATATCAAGGGCCATCCAACCCTCGGGAATATCCTGAGCAGTGACGTTCTTCACGATTGCATCGGGGGCAAAACGATCCGCCACCACAAAATCCACGGGGAAATAGAGTTTCACGCCCTTTTCTTGTGCAGTCTGGACTAATTGCCGGGCGGTATCGAGCAGATCATCCTCGGTCTTGGAGGCACCAACCGCAATGCCCTGGCTCTTCAAAAAAGTATTGGCCATTGCCCCGCCGATGATCATCCGATCCACTTTATCGAGCATATTCTGCAAGGCGCCTAATTTGGACGAGACCTTGGCCCCACCGACAATAGCCATCAGGGGGCGGACAGGTTCGGCCATCGCCTTGCGGAAAAAATCCATCTCGGTCTCAAGAAGCAAGCCAGCACCCCGCTCCGCAACCAGCTTAGGGACGCTCGCCACCGAGGCATGGGCCCGATGGGAAGCGGCAAAGGCGTCATTGATATAGACGTCGGCCAACCGTGCCAGTTTTTCCGCGAACCCGGGCTCATTATCAGTCTCTTCCTGATGAAAACGCAAGTTCTCCAGAAGCAGCACCTCACCTGGTTGCAGGGCCGCTACCAGGGCCTCGGTTTCATCTCCAATACAATCAGGGGCTAAACGCACCTCGCGTCCAATCAGGGTAGAAAGATGGGCTGCCACCGGGGCCAGGCTGTAGGCCGCGACCCGCTGTCCTTTCGGCCGGCCCATATGGGTGCAGAGGATCAGCTTTCCTTTCTGCTCCAAGACATATTGAAGCGTAGGCAAGGCCATACGGATACGGATATCGTCGGTAATCGCCCCCTGCTCATCCATAGGGACGTTAAAATCGACACGCACCAATATCCGTTTGCCGGAAAGTTCAAAATCACGGACCGTCTTCATCGCCTCACTCCTCCTTTTCGGGCAGAGAACTTTTCCAGAAAATTCAAGAGCCGTTACGAAATAACTTGGCCATTCATACTCGTTCCGTTACGGCTCTTTATGCCGTAACGGTCAATCAAATGGCTATGTTATTTTGTTACAACGGCTCACAGCATCTTGTCGGCAACCTGAACCGTCAGATCACCCAGCATATTGGTGTAGCTCCCCAGCTCATTGTCGTACCAGCCATAAACCACCGCCTGGGTCACCGGTACACTGAGGATACGATCAGCGCCTGCGCCCAGGGAACAGGATTTGATCTTGTCCAGATTCACGGCAATGGAGGCCGTGCGGGTATGCGTCTCCGTGCCTTCAATAACGGCTGCCGCCTCCGGCACCCCGATGATATCAGAGGAGACATTCTGTTCCTCTGTGTATTCGAGATAGGGTGAGTTTTGGGCATACTCACGGTAAATAGCATTGATTCGCTCTCTTTTGAGCGGGCTCTCAATATCATCCTGGACATTCAGTACCAGCACGATCAAAGAACCGGTTGAAGTCGGGATGCGCACCGATTCGGCAATAAAGCCGATGGACTTCATCTCGGGGATAACCAGGGCCAGGGCCTTGGCCGCGCCCGTGGTCGTGAGAATAATGTTATTGAGGATAGACCGGTTCTTGCGCAGATCAACCGCCCCGCTTTTGGGCAGACGATCGAGTACCTGCTGACTCCCCGTTGCCGCGTGGATCGTCACCATGGAGGCTGAAAGAAAATTCTCCGCCCCGATACTCTCCATCAAGGGTTTGATCATATAAGAGAGACAGGTCGTCGTGCAGGAGGCCGCGGAAATCAGGGAGTGGCGCGAGGCGTCATAATCCTCATCATTGATACCCATCACTGTGGTCACCGCATCTGCCGGCATGTCCATGCCCTTTGACTTGATCTTAAAAGGGGCTGAGAGCAAGACCTTTTCCGCCCCGGCCTGGAGATGGCCGCGCAACGCCCCCCACTTGGCATCAGCATCGGCAGTCGGATCAGTAAAGGCCCCGGTGGTATCCACCACCAGCTTGACCCCGTTCGCCTGCCAGGCAATGTCCTTGGGATCACGGGCGCTCCGCAGAAAGGTCACCGGCACGCCATTGATAACCATGCTCCCTTTTTCCTCATCCAGACCCTCGATTACCCGCCCCCCCTTATGCCCATGGAGATACAAGCCCAGACGGCCATACGAGGAATCCCGCTCGATACAGGAGGCCAGATCATTCAATCCCCGACCGATCTCACGACCAACATTGACGGTAATTTCAGAAAAATGTTTTCTTGAGACATGATGCCAGAGTGACAGTTTCCCGATTCGACCAAGGCCGTTAATCCCTAATTTCATGGCAATGCTTCTCCTTTACGGGTAAAATAATGCTCGAATACAAATATCGCGTTCCGCAATAGAGTATGCTTGCGGAACGTCAACATGCACAAAGCTCCAGAACCAATAGAACCAACAGAGCCAACAAAAACGTTGGCTTAAGCGACAAATAAATTTTTCACCATACCGTATTCCAACCTATTCTTCAAAGACTATAAAGACTATGCCTTCAAAAAAAGCAGTCATTCTCTTCAGCGGCGGCCTTGACTCTACCACGGTTCTGGCCCTTGCTCTTTCCCAGGGCTACGCCTGCTCTTGTCTCAGTTTTCGCTACAACCAAAAACAAGCCATTGAGCTGAAACGGGCCTGCCACATTGCCAAGGCCTTTAACGTGACCCAGCATTTGATCCTGCAACTTGACTTAGGCAAGATAGGGGGCTCTGCGCTCACCACCTCCCTCACCGTCCCCAAGGATCGCGACATAGATCTGGAAACAGATGAGATCCCGATAACCTATGTCCCTGCCCGCAACATGATCTTCCTCTCCCACGCCGTAGCTTGGGCCGAAGTCATAGGGGCCGGCGATATCTTTATTGGGGTAAACAATGTCGATTATTCGGGTTACCCCGACTGTCGCCCGGAGTTCCTGGCGGCCTTTACCACTATGGCAAACTTAGGCACCAAGACCGGAGTGACAGGCAAGAACAGCTTTACTATCCACGCGCCCCTGCTGTATCTGAACAAAAAGGAGATTATCACCAAGGGAATCTCACTCGGGGTCGATTACAGCCTGACCCACAGTTGCTATGATCCCCAGAGAGGAAAGGCCTGCGGCCGATGCGATGCCTGCCTGTTGCGACTCCGTGGATTTGCAGAGGCCGGGCTCAAGGATCCGGCAGCCTATATTTAACAACCAGTATCCCCAAGCATAGGGAATAAAGGATCGCCCTTCATTCAAAAATCAACGATCAGCTTTCCGGCAGGTCATTATAGGTAAGCCGGCCACCCAAAAACGTCAACACCGCCTTGCCCTGAAGTTGCCACCCGATGAAGGGCGAATTTTTTGAGCGCGAGACTATTCCCTCCAGGGCGAACCGAAAACTCCGCTCTGGATCTATGACGGTTACATCAGCAA
>DDWW01000064.1 GCA_002347085.1 Desulfobulbaceae bacterium UBA2276
CCAAACTCATCGTTGACCAAGGCCATATGGATCTTGCGTTTCTGAAACTGCACCAGGAGATCGACGATCAGTTTTTTTTCATCAATAAAATAGGGAGGATTCAAAAGTTCGGCCAACGGAATATCCTTGGCCGCCGGCGAAAAGCTCTTCAAAAGATTCTTGACATGCAGTATGCCGACAATCCGGTCAAAGCTCTCCCGATAGACCGGCACCCTGGTAAACCCCTTGTCGATGAAAAACTCCACCAGATCAGCAAGAGAGGTGGACTCCTCCGCCGCCTCGATCTCTACCGCCGGGGTCATGATCTCGCCGACCATAGTATCACGAAAATCGAAGATGGAGTTGATCATCTTCTCTTCCAGGCTGGTAATCAGCCCCTGTTCTTCTCCATCCTCAAGCAGTTCCTGAATCTCCTGCTCCAAGGATTCGGTGGTATCCGGGGTGCGCCCAGGCAACAGGGCGGCCAGCCGTTTGAAGACCCCTCTATGTTCTCCCGTGTCCGACTGTGCAGATGATTTTTCCTTCGTCATATTGTTTCCATCACCATTCTCTGCGAAAAAGTGTTTTTGTCCAAAACTCATTGAGCTTTTCCATGAAATATCAAAGAGAAGCAATCTTGCTATCAACTCTTTTTAGCACCACACTCTTCAAGAGCAATAAAAAGCAAACCCAGAGTAAGGAGAAAAGGTCATCAGACAAAATACCTTTTTTCTTTTCTAATTGCTATGATATGACTATACTAATGATTGTTTATTCTTTTTACAAAAATAAAAAAAGGGACCTCAAGCATTATCATCACTTTCCCAGACTCAATCCGCGTCCATCAACAATGCTCAATACGCATCAAGAAGGGCATCAATCAAGAGCTTACACTATCAAAAAAATATGAGTAACAACTTGCAAGGAAAGGTTCTCATCGCCAACCGTGGCGAGATCGCAATCCGCATCATGAATGCCTGCAAGGATCTGGGCCTGGAATACATCGTCGTCTATACCGATGCCGACAAGGATTCCGAGCACGTTCAGCGCAACCGGATAAGCGGTGCCGATCAGAACGCCTGGCGCATTACGAGCTATACCGAACCCAATGATATCTTCGCGGTTGCCGACCACACCCAGTGCACGGCCATCCATCCCGGCTATGGCTTTTTCTCGGAAGATTATCGTTTTGCCAGACGAGCAACGCTGCGAGATCGGCCCCTCACCTTTATCGGGCCTAACTGGGAGGTCATCAAGAGCCTGGGGGACAAGATCAACACCAAGCGAGTTGCCAACGCCCTGAAGATCCCGACCATTCCCGGCACCGACAGCCCCATCTACAACGAGATGGAGGCCGAAGAGATCGCCCAGCGACTTTTAGACGATCAAGTAGCCCAGGACATCAAGGCCCCTTCCATCTTAGTCAAGGCGGCGGCAGGCGGCGGCGGCATGGGTATTGAAGAGGTCACGGAGATCGAGCAGTTCCGGCGCATCTATCGTCAGGTTCAGAACTATGCCAAACGTCAGTTCGGCGACGGTGGCGTCCTTATCGAGCAATGCCTGCGCGACTATAACCATCTTGAAGTGCAACTCGTCTGCTCCCGCCACGGCGAACGCATCCATTTTGGTTCCCGTAACTGCACCATCCAGTCCACCGGCCGCCAGAAACGGGTGGAAGCGGCGCCCGGCTTTCACAGCTCCTGCTTCACTTACGATTTCGACGAGCAGAAGGTGCTGGAGCAGATCGTTGACTATTCGCTGAAATTAGCGGCCCATGTCCACTACGACAATGTCGGCACCTGGGAATGGATCGTCAGCCGATCGGGCCGCCCCTATCTGCTGGAAGTCAACACCAGGATCCAGGTCGAAAATGACGTCTCCGCCCGGATCAGCTATCTGAACCATCAACACCCCAACCTGATCCGCGAACAGATCAGATTGGGCCTGGGTGAAAAGATGGGCTACAAGCAAAAATCCGTTGAGTTTAAAGGGGCCTCTATCGAGCTCCGTGTTGTGGCCGAGGATACTCGGCGCGGTTTCGCGCCCTGGATCGGCACCATCACCGAATTCCATTTTCCCCAGTACGACTGGTCAACCGTCTATTCCCATGTCCCCTCTGACCGTGAATACGGGATACCCAGCGAATACGACCCCAACCTGGCCCTGGCCCTGGTCTGGGGAGATTCCATGGCGGAGGCCAAAATTCGAGCCGCCCAGTTTATTGACGAGATAGTCATTCGCGGCCAGGACTCGCATGGCGGCCCCATTATCACCAACCTGGAATATCTGAAAAACAACCTGGACCGCCTGCTGACCTTCTGAGCCGCTTGTCAAAGCCGTTATTCAGGTAAGCGAAGATTCCAAAAAACAAATTCTCCGTTTCAATGGTATTAACGGCATAAGGGGCCGTACAGAAATAGATAAAACATAGTGGATATTTCTTAACGGCCCCTAATCACCTGTAACCTGTAACCGCACTCTTTCTATGAACGCATTACTCAAGCAGCTCCATAAAATCGAAGAACGCATCAACTATCTTGTTCAGCTCAAGGACTACTCCAATTGGGGGAACCTCGACGGCTTCAAAGAGACCTGCGACAAGCTGAAACTGACGGTGTATGATCACAGCGAAGACCAGTTTGCCGGCGAGATTCAGAAACTGCATGAATCGATCTGCTTTCTCGAAGAACGAGCCGAAGAGCAGCTTACCCCTATGGAACGGGTACGGATCGTCCGCAGCATCCAGCGTTTCAGCCTCAAAGACATCCTCGAGAACGTTTATGAGGATTATACCGAGCTGGGTGGTGAGGGTGATGCCAATATCGATCCGGCGATGGTCTGCGCCAAGGCCACCATCGTCAGACGCATCAAAAACAAACCCTACACCGCCTCGGTCATGGTCATTGGTCAGGAAACCGGTCATGGTGAGGAATTTCGTAATGGCGGCTCCTGCAAACCCGAGGGCAACGAAAAAGCCCTGCGCTATATGAAGGTTGCCGAGACCGAAGGCATCCCCATCCATTTCTATGTCTTCACCCCTGGTTCCTTTCCGGTAGAAGAGTATCCCGGGGCCGCCCAGCAGATCGCCCGCAATATCTATACCATGAGCAAGCTGCGGGTTCCCATGATCTCCATGATCTCCGAGGGGGGCTCCGGTGGCGCCGAGGCCATCGGCCTGTCTGACTATCGGATGATGTGTTCACATGGCTACTATTCCGTCATCTCACCCGAAGGGGCGGCGGCCATTGAGGGCAAGGTCAAAGAGGGGAGCAAGGTCCCCAAGGAGCTCATTGAGGTCTGCGCCGAACGACTCAAGTTGACCGCCACCGACAATCTGGCCTTAGGCACCATCGATCATATCATTCAGGAGCCACCCTTAGGCGCCAGGCGGGATGATTTTGCCTTTTTTGCCAAGCTTCGGGCTGATGTTATGCGCGCCACCGACAAGGTTGTCCTGGGCACCAAAAGTTTCAGGGCCTTCCGTTCCTATGAGATCAGACGCAAGAAGGCCGAGACCGAGGCCCAGGAGCTCCAGGTGGACGTCTCTTGGGATCTCAACGACGATGAGATCAAACGTCTGCTGGCCCAGCGCTCCCAGAAATATCGAGCAATGTCCACCCAAGGTTTCAGCGGCCTGCCTACTCCCACCGAAAAATTTTTCCGACGAATGCAGGAGATGACCGAGGAGGTCTATTTCACCATCCGTTATGATATCCTGAAAAACCACCAGAAACAGGTGCAGAAGGTCTTCAAGGATGTCTCGGGTGAAGGAACAGTGATCCTCAAACGCGTCACCTCCCCGATTACCACGGCCCTTGAGTTTTTATCCCCGCAAAAAGACAAAAAATTCGTCCGCCCCCAACTTCCCAGCGCCGGCGGGGCTCTCCCCCCCAGCAGTGCCCAGGATCCCATAGAACTGACCGACACCTATACCAGCCCGCTGGCCAATATGGATCGCACCATCACCTGCCCCAATAGCGAGAAATATGGGTGCAAAGACCTGTGGGTGCCCGACCTGTTCGGTGAATTCGCTGGGGTCTGCGAGATCTGCGGCCACCACTTCGCACTCGAACACAAGTGGTACCTGAAAAACATCTTTGATCCAGACTCCATCCGCCTCTTCAATAGCGAGATTACGGCTGAAAACCCTCTGGGCTACACCGGCTTTGACGAACGCTTACAGTCATCAAAGAAAAAGACCGGACGCAATGCCGGCAATATGACCTTTCATGCCCGCATCATGGATATTCGGGTAGTGGTCAGTATGCTCTATTCCGATTTCAGAAATGGTACCGTTGGTTCAGCTGAAGGAGAAAAATTCATTCAGGCCTGCGAGGTGGCCAAACGGACAAAGCGGCCCCTGATCTCGTATGTCCACACCACAGGAGGAATCCGTATTCAGGAAGGAACATTGGGGGTTACCCAGATGCCCAAGTGTACCATGGCCGTCCGTGAATATATCGACGCCGGTGGACTCTATATTGTCGTTTATGACAACAATTCCTACGCCGGCCCTGTCGCCAGTTTCCTGGGATGTTCACCCTATCAGTTCGCCATCCGCTCCAGCCGCATTGGCTTTGCCGGCCATCGGGTTATCCGTGAAACCACTGGGATTGACATCCCCCCCGATTACCATTCGGCCCGAAACGCCCTCAAACGTGGACACATCCAGGGGATCTGGGATCGTCGGGAATTTCGCCGCAACCTGTACAAATCCCTCATGACGATGGGAAGCCCACACCTCTATTATCGATAATAGCCAATCAAAAAAACTCAAGTTTTTTGCCATTCCTGCCGATCTATACTTAAAAGACATAGAAACGACAGTGGACGTTTTTCTCAATGGACTGAGGAGGCGCATTATGGCAATCTGGAAATTTACTGTAATCGACAGGGAAGTCTCTTACGGAGCCCGAAATCGCAAGTCCTTAACTGCCAAGGGCTGCAACGAACCTTTCAAGGATCGCTACTGGTGTCCGAAAAAGAAATGGTTTGTCCTGGAGGCCTGCCCCTTTATTAACCGACGTGAATGTGAGAACTTCGCCCAGATGAGCGGGGAGAAATTTGCCAGCCTCTAAAGATTGGCAAATAAGGCGACAAACACAGTTTATTGTTTTTTCTTGGCCTTGAGCCTTGACGGAAGCCACCCCTTATGATAGATAGTGTTCACTTTGTGCGTAGTGTTATCTATGAACAAGGGCCGTTAGCTCAATTGGCTGACTGCCTCTTGAAGGCTACAGGCTGACGTTCTTAACAAGTGGGCCGCCAAATTTTCGATTCGCCAAATTATGGCAAAAGGAGAAAAAATGCTCGGAACAATTGCAGTCATCTTGATTATTCTCTGGCTTCTGGGCTTCGTCAGCTCGTACACCATGGGCGGATTCATTCACATCCTCTTGGTCATCGCTGTCATAATGATTCTGGTTCGGGTCATTCAAGGTCGACGCCTGTAAGTACTCGCCTGAACAGTTCGATACAAGCAAGAGAGTTGACAGACGGCTGGAACCGTGAAGGTGCTTGCTTGTATGATCAAACTTGTCAAGAAATTCTCAAGAATCCCCAAGCCCCTTGGCATAAATAGAGGAAAGACATTATGAGCACAAAGGATGCCTACAAACAAAAGATAGAGGCCGAACTGGAACGGGTTCAGGCCAAATTAGCCGAGTTTGAGGCCCCGAAAAAGAGCCTTACTGCCGATGCTCGTATCAAATATGCCAAACAGATCAACAATCTTAAACAGAAAGTGAACGCCACGAGGACTCAACTGACAGAGCGAGGCGAGGCCAACAAGGACGTTTGGGATCTACTGCGCTACTGTTATTAGCAGACTTTTCAAGAAAGCCCGAAGATTCCTTAATCCATCAAGAAAGGACGTACATTGTGAGTACAAAAGATGCCTACACCCAAAATAGAAGCCGAACAGGAACGGGTACAGGCCAAATTTGCCGAGTTCAAGGCCGGAGCAAAGAGCCTTGCCACCGATGTTCGCATTGAACATGCCAGGCAGGTTGACGATCTTGAACAGAGGATGAACGCTACGAAGGTCAAACTGAAAGAACTTAGCGAGGCTGACGGACCTGTAAATAATTTTGTGTAA
>DDWW01000012.1 GCA_002347085.1 Desulfobulbaceae bacterium UBA2276
ATTATGTCAAGATTGACCGCCATTTTATTGATAAGCTCGATCGTTCCCCCTTTAAATATAACCTGGTGGATGCCATGGCCACAGTCTGCCATAAGCTTGGCATTACGGTGATTGCCGAGGGGATTGAGCGTCAGGAAGAACTGGAGATTGTTTCCCGTCTGGGGATTGACCTGTTTCAGGGATATTATCTTGAGCGGCCCGGGGCCGGGTTGTCGGATAGGTGCATGGACATTTCCGGTCAACGAAGTGATGTCTATGATTGCCCAAGTTCGCTGATTTCTACCGGTATGATCGGTGAGATCTGTCAGCCGGTGGAAGCTATTGCCCCAACTGACCAGGTGATGACGGCATTTAAGCGATTTCGCGCCAATAATAATCTGCAAGGTGTGCCGGTGGTCGAGAACGAGCGGGTGCTGGGGATCCTGGCCCGCATGCGTTTTCTGGAACAACACATGATCGGCCCCCATGGGTTCGGCTATGCCTTGTCGCAACGACAGACGATCAAAGATTTACTGGAGCCTGATTTCTTAGTGGTCGAGGCCACCACTCCGGTGGAGGAGGTGGCTGGTATGATCAAGGGGCGGCGTGGTGTGTCTTTGTATGATGATCTTTGTGTCAGCCAGAATGGTAAATACTTGGGGACGGTTGCCATCTCGTCTTTGCTGGAGGCCGTTACCAGGAAAACCGTCCAGTTGGCGCGAGGGGCCAGCCCGCTTACGGGACTGCCCGGCAATGAGTTTATTCATCGCACGGTAGATAGTCTTATTGAGCAGAAGGTAAGCTTTGATGTCTGCTATCTGGATCTTGATGATTTTAAGCCCTATAACGACTACTACGGCTTTGAAAAAGGCGATATGGTGATCAAAAGGGTGGCCCAACTTATTACCGATGTGGTGCAACCAGACGGAAGGAACGACCGCTTTCGTTTTGTCGGCCATATCGGTGGCGATGATTTTATTGTCATCAGCCGCCCGCAATCTTCTTATCAGCTTTGTCAGCAGATTATTGACGGCCTGCAGCACTTATTGCCTGAATTCCATGGACAGCAGGAGTTTCTCAAGGGTTGTTATCAAGCTACCGACCGACAGGGGGAAACTCGTTGCTTCTCCTTGCTGGCCATTTCTATTGGTATCGTCGGCACCGAAGATTGCACGGTAGGTTCATACGGAGAGCTGGCCTTTCAGGCCTCGGGGGTCAAACGGGCGGCCAAGAAGCAAAAGGGCTCCTCGATTTTCATGAACAGAAGAAGTCGAATGGAAACCTTGATTCCCCGTGTAGCGGCGTAATGAGTGTTGAATTACTTACTCAATGGATCCCGAATCAAGCATGTTGAGGGATTATTTTGTTGTCTGGAGAAGAGAGTATGCAAAGTGGAATTGGAAGCAAGTTGGTCCTGTCGTTTCTGGGGATCGCACTGATCGGTTTGATTGGCGGTGCTTTTGGTTATTATGGGCTCTCCAGCAGCGAAAAAGCCATTCATGAAATTGGCAGTGTTCGTCTGCCGGGTGTGGAAAATCTGCTGATTATCGCCAAGGAGGCCGAAACCATTGGCGGTAGTCTGCGTGCCCTCAGCATTGCCGGTCTCGATGAGGCCAGCCGCAAACGTCAATACGCGAATATCCAGGAGGCCCGCGTCCGTTATCAGGCAGCTTGGGCCCTTTATGCATCTCTGCTGCAAACCGATGACGAGGCTATGCTCTGGAAGCAGTTTGTTCCTGCCTGGACCGCCTGGCAACAGACAACGGATCAATACCTGGAGTTGAGTCGGCAAATTGACAGCAATGGTATCGTTGATCCCGAGCAACTTGGCCGTCAGCTCGAACAGTTCACCAAAGATCATTATGTGCTGGCCCTGCGCGTTGTCGAAATGCTTTTTCTGAATGGTCCGGTTTTTTCAGGGGGGGATGATGACGCTGCCTGCAGTGCCGGACAGTGGATGGCTGCGTATCAAACGACGAATGATGATCTGCTGGTCAACATGGCAAGTATAAGGTCAAAGCACGTCCAGTTTCATCAATATATCAAAACGATCAAGCAGCTTAAAAGTGACGGTAAACATGAGGAGGCTATGGAGCTGTATACAAAAGATCTGGCTCCCCTTATGGAAAATACCTTCGCCTATTTTAAGATAATGAATCTTGTGGCCAAAGATTCAATTGCCCTGGTAGATCAGGGCAAGGCCCTCTTGCTTGGGGTTTCGACCGAACATCAGGTGAAGGCGATTGCCTTACTTGAAAAGATTGTGCATCTCAATCAGGGGGCAGCGGCAGAGATCTCAAGGCAGGCGGTTCAGCAGACGGCGTTGTTGAAGATGCTGACCTTGCTTGCCGTTGGCCTGGGCGTGGTTGTTTCCATTATTGTCGGGATCTTGAGCAGCCGAGCTCTGGCCTTCCCCCTGGGGCGAGTCTCGGCCCAGTTGCAAAACATGGCCCAAGGTGATTTTTCGATAGAGGCCAACGAGAAAGATTGCAGGCGCGATGATGAGATAGGGGCCCTTGCGCAAGCCGCTGAAGCTCTGACCGTCAGTATGTGTAATGTTCTTGGTAATATCCATACTGGTATCGGGACGCTCACCGCGTCGTCTTCGGGGCTTGCGGTTATTTCTGGTCAATTGGAAACAAGCGTGTTGGAGATGTCGGGTCGGACGAGGAATGTGGCGGTTATTTCTGATGAATTCAGTGCTAATTCCCGATCTGTAGCAGCAGGTATTGAACAGGCCACGACCAATCTCTCCACGGTGGCCTTGTCCACTGAACAGATGAGTGCGACTATCTCCGAGATTGCCGGTAGTGCTGAACATGTGCGGACTATCAGTGATGAGGCCGCCCGCCAGGCTGACGCGGTCACGGCCATGATGAAAAATCTCGGACTTGCGGCCCAGGAGATCGGCCAGGTTACCGAAACGATCTCGACTATTTCGGAACAGACGAATCTGCTGGCCTTGAATGCCACTATTGAGGCGGCCCGAGCCGGGGAGGCTGGCCGGGGTTTTGCGGTGGTGGCTAATGAAATCAAAGAGCTGTCACGTCAGACCTCAGGGGCCACCCATGATATTCGTGACCGGATCAATGCCATCCGCTCTTCGACCAAGAGTGCCATGCACGATATTGACCGGATTGCCGAGGTGATCAAGTCGGTTAATGAGATCATCCCGCAGATGGCGGCGGCCATAGAAGAGCAATCGGTGGTGACTCGGGACGTGGCCGCCAATATTGCCCAGGCTACCACCGGCGCGATTGAGAGCAACGAGAAGGTTATGCAGACGGTTCAAGCATCTGCGGATGTGGCTAATGATATTGCCACGATCAGCGAGACCGTTGCCGGAATCCAGGTCGAGAGTGATCAGGTTCAGCACCGAGCCATTGAGATGTTGACCTTGGCCGAACAATTGACGACCACAGTATCCCACTTTAAGGTGTGTAGAGAACAAACAGCGGTGCGGGAGGATGTTGAGCCCAATACAGAGCTGGTGTTCAAAAAAAGATCAGCAAAGAGGGATGGTTTTATGGATGCGGTGCCCGCGGCAGCATGAAATAAATCCCCCTGAATAATTCCCCGTTCTCAAAAGAGGCGGCTTGCCAAGTGATGAGTTCGTCTTTGCTGAAGTCACCCCAGCAGGCGGCCGATCTGATAGACGGCGGCGGCCAGGAGGAAGGCAAAGGTTGTGTTGAAGGAGATTGAAAACAAGGCCCAGCCCCAGTGTCCGGCCTCTCTGGCAATACAGACGACGGTGACAAAACAGGGGGCGTAGAACATGATGAAGATCAGGGCTGACACTGCTACCACTTTGTTCCAGTTGGGGTCACGGGTCAGCCGCTGGCCCAAGGAATCGGATGCGTCGGCCTCTACCTTGCCCATGGAGTAAGCGGTTCCCAGGGTGGAGATGATTACCTCTTTGGCCGCGAGTCCGCCGACCAGGGCGATATTGGTGCGCCAGTCAAAGCCGGCCAGTCTGGAGACGGGTTCCAGGGCGATGCCAATCCGGCCGGCTATGGAGCTGCGCAAGGCCTGTTCAGACTCTTGATCGTTAATGGCGGCGAGCTGCCGGCGGAGAGTCCGGGCACTCTCTGAGACTTCTTCTTTTTCCGATTGACTCTCGCTAACGATCTCAGAGGCAAAGGGAGAGATCGCGGCCCGGCGCTGTTGTTCAAAGCCGGCCATTTTCGCTGCCGGCAGTCCGGGATAGGTCATCATGGCCCAGAGGAGGATGGAGATGCCCAGAATGACGGTACCGGCCTTTTTGATGTACTGCCAGGTGCGCTCCCAGGTGTGGATGGCAAGGCCGCGCAGGGTGGGGAAGCGGTAGGGCGGCAGCTCCATGACAAAGGGCGTGGCCGGGCCCCTCAGTACGGTTGTCCGTAGCAACTTGGCGGCCAGGAGGGCGACCATCCAGGAAAGCATGGTGAAGAGAAACATGTAGATGGCCTTGTGGTCGCTGAAAAAGGCGCCGATGAGGAGGGCGATAACCGGCACCTTGGCCCCGCAGTTCATGAAGGGGACGGTGAGCAGGGTGGCCATCCGTTCCTTGGGAGAACGCAGGGTGCGGGTGGCCATGACCCCAGGCACAGCACAGCCTCCGGCGATCCCGCCCGAGACGATAAAGGGCATGACCGAGGAGCCGTGCAGGCCAAAGATCCGAAAAATACGATCCATCATGAAGGCGACCCGGGCCAGGTAGCCCGAGTCTTCAAGGACGGCAATCCCCAGAAACATGAACATGATTAAAGGGACAAAACCCAGCACTCCGCCCATGCCGTTGATCACCCCGGAAACAATCATCGATTTAACCGGGCCGTCGGGCAGGAGAGATTTCGCCTGATCGCCTATCAAACCAAAGAGCGACTCCAGCCAGGCGACCGGAAGCTCGCTTGCGGTAAAGGTGAACTGGTAGAGGCCAAAAAGGACCAGCAACATGATGGCTGGTCCCAGAAGACGATTGGTCAGGACCTTGTCGATCTTGTCCGAGGTGTAAAGTCGGTCGGTGTCGAAGGTATGGGTCTGCACCCCCTGGCGAAGAATGGATTTGATAAAACCATAGCGATGATCGGCGATGATCGCTTCCGGGTAGGCATCCATGGTTTTCAAGAGATGATCAGAGACTTGGGTCACCTTTTCTTCCAAGCGGGCGGCGGTGGCACTGTCGTCTTCTTGACCCTTCTGCAGGATCTGATCATCATGTTCCAGATATTTGATGGCGGTGAAACGGGCAGGGTAGGTATGGGTCAGAAAATTATTTTCGGAAATGATGGTGATGAGCTCCATGATGGCCGCGTCCAGATCTTCGCCATACGAGATGTCACGGGGCTGCCATGGCTTTTCTGCCAGCATGATGGCCTGGTCGATCAGTGCGGAGGCACCCTGCCCGGAGCGGGCGATGATCGGCGCTACAGGTACTCCCAGGAGTTCAGCTAATTTCTCGACCTTGATCTCAATACCGCGATCTTTGGCCACATCAACCATGTTGAGGGCGATGATCAGCGGGCAGCCCAATTCGAGAAACTGGGTGCTCAGATAGAGATTGCGCTCCAGATTGGAGGCGTCAACGATATTGATTACCACCTGAGGTTTCGCATTGACCAGATACTCCCTGGTTACCACTTCTTCCACTGAATAGGCGGTCAGGGAATAGGTGCCGGGCAGGTCGGTGAGGGTGATTCTCTGATTGTCTTCCTGTATATTTCCTTGATTTTTATGAGTAAAATCCCCCTCTTTGTAGTCAACGGTGATTCCGGGGTAGTTTCCCACATGTTGTCTGGCCCCGGTCAGGGTGTTGAACAGGGTCGTCTTGCCGGCATTGGGGTTACCGACAAGGGCCATGCGGATATTCTGGTTCATCTGTCAGCACCCTCTTTTTCCGGGGGGTGAACAGGCCCGCAACCCTGAGGAGAATTGCCCTGAGAAGAACAGCCGGAGCAACCACAAGCACAGCTCAGCTTTCCTTTTTTGGGATCAATTGTATTCTTGAATTGTTGTAAGAGTCGTCTGCCAATAAAAAAAAGACAGAGGATAAGAATAAGGGCGATTGCGAAGGATTGCCACATGATATGCCTCGGTATTGCTCGGATTGATAGTGTTAGGAGACCCTAAATAGAGGGTGCCAAAAAAAAGCCACATCCGGCTTTGGTTGTTGTTTATGCCTTTGTCACCAGAATATTCTTGGTTGTATTGCTGTCAAGGCTGAGGGTGGCACCTTGGAGTTTCAACAGGCATTGCGAACCGTTCTCAGGGCAGATCAGTTCAACCTCTTCTCCGGGATAAACCCCCAGTGATGCCATGCGGGCGCAAAGTTTTCTGTCTCCAGTGACCTTGCAGATCTTTATCCGTCCAGATCGACAGGAGTCTGAAAGGGGAGCAATCTGCTTGGGACAATATGGTTGCCGCACGCAGTTTTTTACCTTGTCAGCAAGGCAGGCGCATTTTTGATGGAGTGTTTTAAAGGTCATAGCTTGGCTCCTTTGGTTTTCTTTGTTCAAGAAAGCCATGTTTAGGTACACCAAACATTAAGCCCTGTCAATATTTTTTCAAGGTGTCTTCAGGGCGTTTTCAGTCATTGGCATCGATGGTGACGGTGATATGCTCGGCCTCATTGTTGCGCAGGGTAAGGACTCCTCCCATTACCCGCAGGGCTACCGGATCATAGAGAGGAGCCCGCCCCTGGATGGTTATTTTTGTGCCGGGCACCAGGCCCATCTCTCGCATCCTGAGGCCAAGTTCGCCGCCGGTCTTAATGGCGAAAATGATCCCGGATTGATCTTTTTTCATCTGTCGCAGGTTGATTTCTGGCATATTCTTTCTCCAGCTATTTGTTTATGGGATGGGGGGGATTGCGGTCAGAGGTGCAGAGTCTTTTTGTAGCCATCCCTTCGGAGGATGTCAAGATCTCTGATTCTCATTTGCCTGTAAATCGTGATCTTTGTCGCTGCCCGCCTGGCCTTCTTGGTCTCAACTTGAATGTAACTTGAGATCAAGATTATTTCGGGAGAGGATAATTGTAAGAGAAAAAGGCCTTAATGGAAATTTACAGAGGTCCTTTTTTTATGGTGACTGCAAGGGGAGTCGAACCTCTCCTTGCGGCGTGAAAGGCTGCACAATTCAACGAGTGGCAGGGGAGATGCTCTATACTAAAAAACTATGCGCATTAAATTAAGTAGTTATGTATAGTGAATTTTCGGGGCAGAGGTGTTCGGCATTCTTTTTGTATCAAGTTAAGCCTGTTTCTACCTGAAAGGAATGATTATCATTATTTTATTATGATTTTTTATGAAGACGGGTTAAGATATTGATATCTTCGTTTTCGACGGAGAACAGAGGGGTCAATGCCATGAAAAAAACTTTGTTTGCCTTGTTATTTCTCGTTTTTCTGTTTGCCTCCTTCCGGGGAGGTACCTGGTACAGTCAGCGCTGGGTAGGGGAAAGTCATAATGCTGGTGGAGAACGTCCGATTCTTCACTATGTCGATCCCATGAATCCGGCAAATGTGTCTGATAAACC
>DDWW01000020.1 GCA_002347085.1 Desulfobulbaceae bacterium UBA2276
CTCTCCTTGCCTTGTCCGTTTTTTTGGCAGTTCTTGCTCATAGCTTCAACACTCTTCACACACCTGTAGCGATCATCCGCTATCAGCGAAGTCCGTGATTTTTTGGACGTGTCATGTGAAGGATCGTTTTTCTTGACAGAGCTCGGTCAGGGCTTTTTGGTCAAAGAGATAGTGTGCGTTACAGAAATGACAGCTGACCTCCACCGGGAAGGGGCCGTGGTCGCACATCTCTTCAAGATCTGCCAGCGGCAGGTGTAACAGGAGGCGGCGAGTTTGCTTTTCATCGCAGCGACATTGCAAACGGACAGGACGTTCTTCCAGAATTGCAGGGAGAAAAGGTGCGAACTGTTCGTTTAACCAGGGGGATACCTCCTGGCCATCAGCCAAGGCCTGGCCCAGTGAGAGTAAGGTTTGCGTCTTCTGTTCCAGAGCAGCAAAGATCGTGGGGCTGGCACCAGGCATGGCCTGTAACAGCAGCCCGCCAGCACCCGCGACCTGGCCCTGGGGATCAAAAACAATCTGGAGATGAATGGCGGTGGAGATCTGTTCAGAGAGGAGATAGTAGCGCATCACCTCGGATCCAATGTTGCCGGATTGTAAGGTCACCCTGGAGCTGAAGGGTTGTCCTCCCTCTTCCTGATAGCGGGTTACGGTGAGAAAGCCGTCGCCCCATAAGATGTTTAAGGTGTTGAGCAGCTCCGTTTCGTTGAAAGATTTGTCCAACCTCAAGGACTGAAGAGGGGGTGCCAGAGGAATGGGGACTCGCTTGAGGTAGCCCCGCACCTCGCCAGTGGCCGTGGCCTCCGCGACTAAGCCCTTGACTGCCCCCGAGCCGTCTATACGCAAGCCGATCTCGTCATGACCTTTAAGCGTCGAGGCCATGAGTGCCGTCACCAGCAAGGCTTGACCGAGGATCAGTGTTTCTAAAGGGTCCAGCCCATGGCGGGTCTGCATCTCCTGGATCAGGATGGTGCCATCAAGGAGCACCCCTCGTACTGATTTTTCTGCCAGGAGAAAGGTGTAGAGGAGGCTGGTGTCATTGCTTGCTTCCATTTGTCAATCCAGCCGGTTTCCCTTGGCCTCTCCTGTTTTTGGTTATTTTGAACGACAGCAGGTATAGGGATTCACTGTCATTATCGGGCAGGGTGCGGCCTTGACCACCTTGTCGGCGATACTGCCAAACATGATTTTTTCCAGGCCTTTATAGCCATGTGTCCCCATGACGATGAGATTGCCTTGTTTGTTGACGGCATAGTCAATGATCTGCTCGGCCACATCACCCATCAGGACTTTGGAGGTCAGCTCGGTTACTCCTAAGGCCTTAAAGGATGCCTCATTGTCCTGACAAAATTTATCCATCCGTTCTTCGGCGCTGGTAAATAATTCCTGCACCAGATCCGGGGCATTCATCTGGGGTACAAAGAAACCGGAGTAATCGGCGAAATTCTGGACCACAAAGATCAGATCAAGAGTGGCCTTGAAACTCCCGGCTACATAGGCAGCTGATTCGGCGATGAGTGGGGCGTTCTCAGAAAAATCAATGGGCGTAATTACTCGGGTGATGGCAGTAATTCTGTTCATGGCGCTCCTCCTTATGGTGATAAGTGACGGTAAACGAGGTGTCTTCCTTGCTTAAAGTTTCTCACAGCTTGTCACTGGAAGCAAGGATTAAATAGAGGGAGGGGGCGTTAGTCTCCGAGCGTCTCAGGTTTTTTTGGCTCTGGAGGAATATCCGTACCGATCTCCTCTGGCTTTGGTTCGTTTGGTTCGTTATCTGTCGTTGCTTGGGGCAATGTTTGCAGGGGTTGTTGCTCTGTCGCCTTCTTTGGTAGTTGCTCTACTTTGGCTACCTGACTCAGTGCGGTCAAGGGGCCGGTTATGGTATAGGGAATAGTTGTATCTCCAAGACCCACCAGCTCCAAGCCCTCATCCTGGCCAAGATCAGGGGCGAGGACGATCTGGAGCGTATAGTCAACGTGCTGGCGGACAAGATCAATCTCGCCCCCACCTGTTATCTGCATCAACGCTGATTCTCCTTGTAAGTCGTCATTGCGCAGAATCCCCTCTTCAATTCGAGCTGTGCCAGTCAGACGGCTGAATTTTGTGGCGTCTTTTGTGGAAGCCTCTTCGGTCATAGTGGCCACGGGCAGAATCGTTTCTTCCTGGTACAGGGTTCGTGCGGTGCGGATTTTTTGCAGGATCGTGATGGATTTGATGTCACCGTTGCTGAGATCAAATTGCATCGTACCGTTCAGATGACGCAACAACTCGTCCCCGCTTTGACCACTGGCTTTGATATCAGTCTCAATACTGGCGGTGCCGGTTATCAAGGCCTTGCCGGTGATAGCTTGCAAGAGCGGTTCCAGTTTGATTTTCTTGAGTTGTTGTTTGGCCTGAACCTGGGGGATGTTGCCTGTGACATCAATTTGGCCTTCCAGCTTCCAGCTCCCGTCATCCAGGTTAGCGGTCAGCGGCGCCAGTTGCGTTATTCCGTCTTTACTGGCAATCTTCATCTCCACCTGCGACAATTGCGTTCCCTTTATCTGGAGGGAGTCAAGTTGCAGAGCGAGTTGCAGATCGAGGTTCTTGAGAAAATTTACGGGAAGAAGAAGAGGGAAGGCGCCGGTTTCTTTGCCATTTTCCTCACCGGATTGTTTGGGGACATAACGGTCAAGATCCAGATGATCGATCTGGATGGCGGCTTCATAAGCCGGGCCAGAGGGTATGTCTTCGCCTTCGAGGGCCGCAATAAAAGCAACGGCTCCGGTGAACGTGGTGTCATCTATTGTGAGGGTAATGTCATTGATATCAAGCCGTTCGGTGTTACCTGCAAGAAGGAGTTCTCCTCGTAAACGAGTAATATGGTCAGTATGTTGCAGGAACGTTTGCAGGTTGGGATGGCTTGCTTTCAGTTGTTTCAGAAGAGGTTGGGGCGCACATTCAGGAATTTTGAGGGCCAGATTGAAGTGGGGCGATGAAACATCCTCCACCGTGCCACTCCCTTGTAGGCGGGTATCTTCATGGTTCAGGGTAAAATCTTTGATGGAAATCTTCTGCTGCCGCAGGTGAATGTCACTGTTGGTGGAAGCGGAGAGTTTCAACCCTCGTTTGGGCAAGACCTTGCCCTTGACTACCCCATCCAGACGAACATCTTCAAGGAGCAGATGGGGTTCCTGCAAAAACAGGGTGGCATTGCCCTGCACGGTGATTTCGCCGGAACGAATGGGGTCTGTCTTGGCCGTTCGATGATCAAGGGAAAGGGTAAAGTCGGTTTCAAAGGGGAAGGGTATTTTTTCTCTGAGTTGACCGGTTTTCAGGCGCAAGTCCTGGGAGGTAATAATGGTATCGGTTTGTTGATCTTCATAGCGCGCATTGACCGCAGTAAGTTGCACGTTGCCAAAATCAATACCGGAAACGTGTTCGGGGAGCAGGTTGATTGCCGGCGGGATGAGTATGGCCAGTAATTTTGTAAGTAAGTTGGTGAAGAGCGGCTGTTTTTGCAGGATTACGGCAGCAGGTTGCGGTTCTGTGATGATCTCGTTGGATATGGCGCTTTCTTCAGGTTTGGTGACGGGGTCTGGGAGAGGAGGGAGTGTCTCCCAATTGTTCAGTCCCTCTTTGTTACGCAGAAGGTTGAGAGTGACGCCATCCAACATGATATTGGCCATGTGCAGGCGTCTTTGGAGGAGCAGGGGCCAGAGCGACAACTCTATATCTGCCTGCTCGACCGCCAGAAAGGTGCTGTTCGGGAAGGGGGAATGGTTGGTAAGTCGAACCTTGCCGAGGGAGCAGGTCACATTCAGCCAGGGAGAGATCTTCGCTTGGATGTCGCCCGTCACCAGGAGTTCTCGTCCGGTTTTTTCTCGAACCAGATCGGCGAGTTGTGTCTTGTAGTCGTTAGGATTAAGGAGAACGGGCAGGGACAATATCAGCAGGAAAAGAGACACTGCCAGAATAAAGAGGATGCCCACCATCCATCGTAAAAATAGAATCATTTTTTTGTCAATCCTTGCAGGAGTCTCTCAGGTTGCGGTGATAGTATGTTGCATCAATGGTGAATCATCTGCAGAAATTCGCGTTCCGTCAAGATAATCTTGCCCAGTTCGGTAGCTTTTTTCAGTTTTGATCCTGCCTTCTCCCCGGCGACCAGATGGGTCATGTTCTGGGTGACGGTGGTAGCGATCTGGCCGCCATGCTCTTTGACCAGCTTTTTGGCCTCGGTGCGTGACAGGGTGGTCAGGGTGCCGGTAAAAAGGATTATAGCGCCGCTGAGCGGTTGATCCCCCTGAGGGGGGCGACTTGCTTCCGGTGTTACTCCAGCCTGTTGCAGTCGATCGAACATCCGGCGCACGGCAGGGTCGCTAAAATAATCGACAATGCTGCGGGCGGCCTGTTCTCCGATTCCTTCTGTTTCCAGCAGAGCCTCCTTAGGCGTATTCATGAGCTGCGCAAGAGAGGGGAAGGTCTGCTCCAAGAGTGATGCCGTTACTTCACCCACGAAACGAATCCCCAGGGCGGCCAAAAATTTCCCCAGTGGCGGATTTCTTGCCGTCTGGATTGCTGCCATGACGTTGTCGGCGGATTTGGCGCCCCAGCCTTCGAGCCCGGCTATTTGCTCCTGTTGCAGAGTAAAAATATCAGGGATGTCCCGCACGAGTTGCAGGGTAAAGAGCTGTTCCATGCTTTTTTTGCCTAAACCTTCAATGTCGAGCCCGGCCTTGGAACAAAAATGGATCAGCGCGCGCAGACGTTGGGCCGGGCAGTGGGGATTGACGCAGCGGGTCACGGCCTCTCCTGGTGCCTTGAGCAGAGCGTGGCCACACACCGGACAATGGGTGGGCATGGTGACGGGCTGTTCGCTGCCATTGCGTTTTTCGGCAAAGGCTTTTACCACCTCGGGGATAACATCGCCAGCCCTTTGTATCAAAACGGTATCGCCTACGCGCAGATCTTTGCGTTCAAACTCATCGCGATTATGGAGGGTGGCCCGGCTTACCGTCACCCCGCCCACGACTGCCGGTTCAAGGATTGCCACTGGGGTTACCGCACCGGTGCGGCCAACCTGGAACTCGACGGCGATAAGCTTGGTGGTGGTCTGGATGGCGGGGAATTTACAGGCAATAGCCCAGCGTGGGGCCCTGGCCTTATTGCCCAGTCTTTGCTGGAGGGCAAAATCATTGACCTTGACTACCATGCCGTCAATCTCGTAGGCCAGGGTCTGACGCAGGGCTGCAAGTTGTGCAAAACGGGTGATGACAGCACTGATCGACGGGCAGAGCAGGGCGAGATCACTGACAGGTAGTCCCAAACTTCCCATCCAGGCAAGGAGCTCCTGCTGGTTGGTACAGGGCGTTTGGATGGGATCGGCAATGCCGTAAGCCAGAAATTTCAGTGAACGTTGAGCAGTAATAGCCGGGTCAAGCTGGCGGAGAGAACCAGCGGCGGCATTGCGGGGGTTGGCGAAGGCCGGCTCTCCGCCTTGTAGGCGCTCACGATTTAAGAGGGTGAGAGCCTCGAGATCCATGAAGACCTCACCTCGAACCTCTAATCGTGGCTGTACCTTGTCATATGGATTAAGCAGCACATGGGGGATGGAAGGGAGGGTTTTGAGTTGGGCTGTGATATCCTCGCCCTTGCTGCCATCACCACGGGTGCTGCCCTGCAGGAGGAGGCCATGCTCATAGAGGAGTTC
>DDWW01000025.1 GCA_002347085.1 Desulfobulbaceae bacterium UBA2276
TGGCCGGATCAGTTGACTGTTGACCCGGCAGGGCAGTCAGGACTGTCGCCAGTTCTTTGGCCGTCGCGTGTTGCAGATAGACCACCTGGATATTTCCCTCGTTCTGCTTCATCTCGGTATCGAGCATGGCTATCAAGCGTTTCGCCCGCTCGACATTGGCGGGAGAGGCCACCACAATGAGGCTGTTGATGGGTTCATAGGCTACCACTTTCAGAGATGCTTGCGGATTAGCAGCGCCGCCCTTGGGAGCAGCGCCCTGTTGAAAAATCCCATTGACGGCGGTAGCAGTCACGGTGGCGGAGGCGTGGTTGAGGGGGATCACCGCAATTTCTTCATCGGTGAGAGGAACATCTATGGAATCAATAATAGTCAGGAGTTTCTGGATATTGGAAAGCGTTTCAGTGACAATCAGCATCCCGGACTGGGTATGGGCAATGACCACCGAGGTCTTGGAGACCAGGGGGGCCAGCACCTTTTTCATCTCTTCCGGGGTGGTGTAGTGCAGGGGGATAAGCTGGGTGACGATCTTGTCTTCGGGCAAAGAGGCCTCGCCATGACTGATGGTGCTGATGTTCTGGGAAAGCGCGCGCGATGCCGGCATGATCTTGATGATAGAACCGGCCGGAACAGTCGCAAATCCATGGACCTCGAGGACGGACTCAAAGAGCTGATAGGCCTCGGCCTCAGAGATCTTGGTGGGAGAGATAATGGTCACGTTCCCCTGCACCGCCTTATCGACCACGAAATTTTTTCCAGTCAACTCACTGATATATTTTATAAACAGGTGGATGTCCACATTATCAAAATCAATGGTGATAAAACGCTCGGAATTTTTATCCTGGGCAGCGCCTTGCGCCTTTGTTGTCGGACCAGTTACCGCCTCCTGAGCCGCATGGATAACCGGAGGGGCAAGGAGGAACAGCATGGTAACAAGTTGCAGGCCAAGTACCTGGCGGCTGAAATATGGTTTTATACGGTGAATCAAGCTCATGGCTTTTCCTGATGATTGTTCATTTGAGGTAATGGCGGCAGATTTTGAGGAGGCTGATTTGGCGGTGTCGCCTCTCGCTCATTCGGTTCTGCCCTGTTATTGACTACGGGTTCTACAGATACGGGAAGCTCAATTACCGGTTCTGGTGCAATCTCGGGCGGGGGCTCGGGCGCTGTCTCAGGCGCTGTCTCGGGGGGTGACTCCTGGGGTATCTCCGCCGGCATCGGCGAGGAGAAGTTAGGACCTGCGGCGGCAGCGGCAGCACCAGATTTGGCCTTGGGTATTTCCGGCACCAGGATCTCGTCCTTGCCGTTGACGTTCAGGATCACCCTCCCTCGCTGAATCTCTTTTATCAGGGCACCTTGTATCACATCGCCCTGATAATAAATATCCTGGAGCTTCTTTTTTTTGTCAAGGATAATGGCCCGACGCTTATTGGGGGGGCCGGCAATAGTCCCCAACAGGCCCAGATCCAGGGCAGTGGCGGCAAGCTGCTCCGGGGTGGGCGACTCGGTCGTTGCAGGTTTGGCGGCCTTGGCAGGAGTTCCAAAAAGATTCCGTTTAAGAATAGCCCGGCGATCTGCTGGTTTCTTCCGATTGCCGGCCGCTGCCCCTGAGATCACACCCTTTTCCCCCACGCCTTGACTCTTGGGAGCCGGAGGCACGGACAGATATTTGGCAAAGATCGTCCGGTAGAAGACCTCAACCCCACCAGCCGCAAGGATGGTGATGACGATCAATGGGATTATTTTTTTAAAAAGATTGACCATTCTGTCACGGGCTATCAATCAAAGAGAAATCGAGGTTTGCCAATTGTCCCTTGCAGGTGAAAAGGAAGTCCGGCCTTGTTCTTCTGTAACTTGGGCAAGAGTGGCTGGAGCTGACCGCTCTTTTTTACCAGATCAGACAGGGGCATCAAGGTCCCGGTCAGGTTGAGTTGTATGGCGGCAAAGGGTGCGCTCAACTCCACGAGCTGTCCGCCAAAGGTCCCTTCCAGTTCTTTACCCTTCAATTTTCCCTTGCCAAGGACAAGCTTTTGTTCCTGCAGCTTGACCTGCACCTCACCCTTATCAAGGTCGATATTTTTCAGGGACAAGAGAGGTTCAAGCAGCGCAAAACTTCCGGCCGTGATCGTGATTGTCCCCTGCCCTGTTCCCTTGGATATCTCCTGACCCCATTGACCCGCATAACTGCCTTGGGCCGTAAGCAGTCCGGTTATAGCTCGTCCGGTCTGGGTCTTGAGCCACTGCAGTTTCGCCAGGTCAAAGGCGTTAATCTCTATGTTGGCCAGGGAAAAAGTGTTGCGGCCACGATCCCGCACCAGATCGGCCTGGTGGGTTCCTCCGTAGGCCGTGATAGTTATCAAGAAACTGCGTGCCGGATCCTTGAAGCTCATAAGGGTAGGGGTAAGGGTGAGTTGTTCGATGGTGAATATTTCCTGGGCCGCCTGATCGTTACTTTTGAGTTGCAGGTTTGTGGCCACCAGGGTGAGCGGAAACTGATAGCGTAAGGACTCGATTGAACCTTCATATCCAGGAAATTGCCGGGTCATACTCTGGGTACAAAAGGTCTTGAACTGTTGTCCTGGAAAACGAAGATACAGGGACAGAACGACCACCAGCAAGGCATAAAGAAGATACAACGGCCAACGCCGGAAACTGTTTGGGGAAAAGATCATGATCAGGATTTTTTGGTAAAGGTTATAATCTGCATCACCGCATCCAATACCCCTTCTTCCTTGCTGTTTTCCTGAATCGAGATGCGTTTAATCATGACGACATCATCTTTTGATTCAACCTGCTGTAAAAAATCCACTAATTGCGCCAGAGATATCTGCTCAAGTTTGAGATCAACGCGAGACTCCTGGAAGGGGCCTTCTCCCTCCGAGGTCGAAGGGGTCATGGAGTTGATTTTCTCTTTCACCTGGGCCTTGGTGGCCCGCTCTTCAACAAAGGAAAAGAGGGTAAAGGCGGGATTCCTTTGTTGCAACCGACCCTGAATATCCACCGCCTGGTTCTGGAGCTTTCGGTACTCTTCCTGGAGTTGACGTATCTGCTTGAGGTCTTCTTCTTTTTTGATGATGGCCTTCTCTGTCTGCTGCCGGGCCTGGAGCAGAGGCGAAAGCGCAAAGTGAAAAAGGGCAAAACAGACAAGAAAGATGGCCCCGGCCCCAACAACTGTTTTTTCCCGCTTATCAAGCCTGTTCAGGCCGCTCTTGTGGAGGATCTTATCCAAAAGGGTCTGGAGTCCATTTTTCAAGGTCAAATCAGTCATGGTTCAGGCACCTTTCATGGTCAATTTCAGCTCAAACCTGATCTTTGAGCTCTTGGGATCAAGATTCGCGGCACTGATTTCCACATTGCTGAAGGCCGGAGACTGCTCCAGTCCTTTTTTGATGGCATCCACGGTATTGAAGGTGTCGGTCGTGCCTTTGAGACGCAGTCCGGTGTCATCCACCACGAAACGGGACAGACGGACATCCAGCGCCTCGGGGATATTGGCGGATATTTCAGCCAGGATATCAAGGATAGCGATTGCCGGCAGGGCGCCATTGTTGTCTGTGGAGCTCTGGTTCGTCTCACGGATCTTGACCTGGAGCTGCTGGATGGGATCAACAATCCTGGTTACTTCCGGCAGGGTTTCCTTAAATATCGCCTGAATCTGGGTCGTCAGCTCATTTTGCTGTTTGAGGAGCTTGGTATAATCATACCAGAGATAGAGCATTGACAACAGGGCTATCGACACCAGCGGCAGAACCGTTGCCAGGATCAATATTTTGTTGGTGGTGAATGACCGTTTGGTGGCAAAGGCCTCCTTGCGAAAGTTGAAACTCTTCCAGTTTTTGAGAATCTGCCAACCAAGACTGACTGCGTCGGCCATTATACCCGGGTGCCAATGTTCATCAACGGCCGGCACGAAGTGCAGCCCGAGTTGCCATACGGGATCACTCTCGGCCCGGATACAGCTCTGGCAGAGAGTCCCAAGACCGGCTTGTATCCGTTCGGCAGTGCCTTCAAGGGAGCCAACAGGGCCGCTCAGATACACGGCAAGCCCCTGGTTCAAAAAGACTGACTGCAGGGTCTGTTGAACAGCAGCCCCCAATGCCTGGAAGCTCCTGTCACTGTTTTCTGGTCGTAAGACCGTGATCGTGTTACTTTCCGGATCAAACTGAAAGCCGGATTGAAGACCGGGGTCAAAGATCAACGGACGGATCAGGGTGATCTGTCCTCCACGGACCAGGATGAGTGTCGCCCCTTGCAGGTTGATATTGAGGAGAATAAAATCTGCGGGCAGACCTGGGGTATGAAGACATTGGAGGGCCGTCGAGATCCCGGAAATAGTCACGGTTTGCGGATCGATGCCCAAGGCCTGCAAGGTTGCCAACCGGGAGGCCAGCAAGTCCCGATCAATCATGGCGGCGATGACCTGACTTTTGTGCGTATCACCCCTGGCAATCATGGCATCAATGAGCAGGCGATCTATTTTAACCGAGGTGTTTTCTTCCAGCTCCAGGGGCAATATCTTGCTGATCGTCTTGCTGTCGGTAAAGGGAAGCGAGAGGTTGCGATAAAAAAAAGACTCGGCCTCAAAGGCGACATGGCATGACGCGTCTTGGAAATCGACCTTCTGGCTCAACTCGGTCAAGGCCTCGTCAAGGGGACGAGCCCCAACCACCACCACCGCGTAGCCAACGATCTGCATCGCTTTGGCGTCAGCGGTAAAGACGATTGCGGTGAGCACCTCGTTTTTGAGGTCAATGACAAGAAGTTTGCTACTCATTGGCTATTCTGCGGCTATTCTGCCTATTCATCTTTTATTGGTAACTATTCAGTCTCAATACCTGAGTTATTCAACTTTCCAGCTCACGAGAGCCGTCTTCTGGGTATCTCGATGCACGGTTGCCACAATATTTTTTTTGGCGGAGTCGAGCCCTGCCTGAGCGGAAATGGTAAAAGAATTACTTTTGACAGTTACATTCTTTAACGCATTTTTTCCAGCAAGGGAAGGAAGGAGCTCAGTGTACCATGTTATTGAGGCCAATTTGTCCTTATTATTTTTATCTTCCCGAAATGTCAGCATGTCCTCGACCATTTCTCTGCTCAGATCTTCATGCAAGGCCTGGAGCAGGAGCGGAGCGGCGGTATTGATATTGATCTGCCCATCATTCCCCTGGGTGGTGAGCAGCGAGGCCAGTCCCGGATGTTTGTCAGTGCCAAAGAGCAGTTCAGGGGTGATGCCTTTAACAAGAAGTAATTCCTCAACAAACTCTACCGGGCCGTTTTTACAGGGATAGGATTTATCAAGTGCCAGATAGTAGCTGGATTCGGCGCCAAACTCCTGTTCCCAGTCACCATCTTCGGCATCAAGCCAATCGATGAGCGAATCGATAATGGTGCGGGCCGCACTGTCTTCAAGCTTGAACGGCTCGTTCCGAAGTAATCGCCACAGGACGTTACGCGCAGCCTGTTCCTGGGCCGTTGCCTGTTCCGGAGTTTTATCCGGCTGCTGAGGGGGGTCTGCCTGTTGCTTGGCCTTGGTCTGGACCAGACTGTTGATTGGGAATTTACCGCTGTTGTCGGTAATTTTGATGGTTAATGAGCCGGCATCAAAAAGTGGGGTCAGATCTTCGTCGGCCAACAAGGCCCATGAATCCTGGAGCGAATCGTGTTCATTCTCTTTGGCGTCTTTGAGCAGAACGGCCATGCCTATAGTGATTCCCGACCTGGCCATGACCTCCAGCCTGGCACCGTTACTCTTCATCCCCGAAGCCAGCAGATTAAAGCGCATATTTTTGTTGAATTGCAGGGTGAGGGCGACAATCAGGCTGATAACGGTAAGCGCAATCAGCAGGGCCATGCCTCGGTCGTTCTTGAGGGGTGAAAACGCGAGCATCTTAGGGTTTTTCTCCGACGGGAACCGTGCCCGGAAAGGTGACTCCAGTGGTAAAGCGAGTGGTCTTATCTTCGAAACCAGGATTCGTAAAGAGCAGGCTGATCTCGATCCACTCCGGGAGCTTTTGGCCCTTCGTGTCGGCCTGCTCAATCTCTTTGCTGTCCCAGTTGTCCTGCCCCCCCTCTTTTTTGCCGTGGTAGATGAATTTGACCTCCTGCAGGCCATCGCAGAGGAGTAATCCCCTCTTGGTATCAGGCTCCTCGCCCTCTACCGGGCGAAAGGCCTGATCCAGACGAAAGAGGCGTAACTCCTTGGTCTGAGGATCTTCTTCCACGGTATAGCTTATGGTCGCGTATCCAGCGGCTTGCTCGTTCCGGTTCAAGACCAGATGGGCAGTGGAGGTGAAGCGCATCGTATCGGCCTCACGTGAGCCCAGGGTTTGGGGCTCCCCCTGGAGAAAACCGCTGCTCCCCAGATACAGAGAACCAAGATCACTGACGATGCGATCCATGGCAATACCGGCCTTGGTGGAGATCTCGGCCTGGGCCTCGGTCGCATCAATAATGCGGAAAGTGGCCCGATACGAGCCGTATGCCAGGGTGATGACAATGGCAAAAATAGAGATCGCCATCAGGATTTCCAGCAGGGTGAACCCATTCTTCCGGTATCGTCTCATTTCCATCAGGGCACCGGATTTTTAAGCAGATAGCTTTGCAGCTGATACGAATAGTGATCATTCCCCCAGGAAACAGTCAAGGTCAGCACTTGCAGTCTATCTTCCAGCTCGCTCAGTATCTTTGAGCCCTCCAGAATTGCGTCATGAGTCTCCATCTTCCATTGAAATCCGGGAAAATCATCGCCGAAATCACCACTATCAGAAGACGGAAGGTCGGCGGAAATGGCGAACTCTGCCAGTTTCAGTTGGGCCAGGAGTGGTGCCTGGGTGTTGAACTTGCTTACCAGGCCCAGAGAAACGCTTTGCGACTGGGAGCCAAACAGCGTGGTCAGGGAAATAGCCAGCAGGGAGATGGCGATCATGACCTCAAGAAGGGTAAAGCCACCATCTCCGGGTAACGTCTGCTGAGGCCCAAGCCTGAGCAAGCAAGAAAATATCCTTCTATTCCAGAGAGATATAGGCATCATGGGCTTTTATGGTACTGAGAAAAGGCGAAAGTTCAAGGCTTATACTGTTGTCCCGATCATCCACCAGATGAAGTATGGTTTGATCCATATATCCCTGATGGTTAATCCAGAGGGCCACACCCCCAGACCCCTTTTTCTCTCCAGTTCCGGTCTGGATATCCTGAAAACGAACAGAAGGGGGAAGCGTAATGGTGGGAGAGGGAGCCTTTTCCTGTTCTTTTGCACCCTTGGATGCGACTGGATCCGGTTGATACCAGATCTTTTTGCGGTCAAGATCAAAGTGAATCACATAGGGCTGCTGCTCTTGCGTGGCCCTGTTTCGGACTTCTTTGATCAAGGCCACAATCTTTCGGGAGCTGGCGGCAAGCTGGTCGATGACAAAGGCCTGACGCAGATTGGGAACACTGAAGGCCAAGCTGACCGTGATCAACAGGCAGACGATGATCAGCTCCAGCAGGGTAAATCCATGCTGGTTCCGGCATTGACCGTGCTGGACAGAGGGAGGTGAGATCATAAGTGCTTAGGTGCCATTACTCAAGGAGTTATACCGTTTCAAATTCTTTCGTTACAACTCCTTATACCCGTTTCAACCAAGTACTTGGCCTTCGTATTTATAACGGCTTGTGGAGAGGCGTTGAGGTAAGCCGCTGTAAAAAATAACATGGCCATGTTATTTCGTAACGGCTCCTAAAAGACCCAACATCTCTCCACCTTGAACAGTTACGAATTTTTCATATCAAGGGAGGAGCCTACTCTGTGGCCCAATTGTTGATATCCATATCGTCACCTTCACCTCCGGCCTGACCATCCCCGCCATACGAGGTAATATCAAAGTCACTGTGGGTACCCGGGCTGAGATAGATGTAATCATTACCCCAAGGATCTTTGGGGACTTTTCCCTTGGCAACATAGCCACCCGTGCGCCATTTTGCCGGCAGTCTGCCGGTGGTAGGGGCCTCAACCAGGGCCTGCAACCCTTGTTCGGTAGAGGGATAGACACCGTTATCGAGCTTATAAGACTCAATGGCCGTTTCCAGGCTGGTAATCTGCACGGCAGCCATGGTGCGCTTGGCCTCTTCCGGATGACCCATGATCTTGGGGCCGACATATCCCGCCAGAATACCAATGATGACAAGGACGACTAACAGCTCAATAAGGGTAAAGCCCTGAGCTGTACGAATTTGGTGACTCAACATCATGAAAGGACTGTTTTTGTTGCGCATGGATGAAAATCTCATAAGGATGGATGCATAAGAGAAGGGAAAAATATTTTACTATCAGTAAAACAGAATACACAGTATCCAGACATTTTGGTACCTGAAAAAAATATTTCTTTGATAATTTTTTACACCATTCCAGATACTGTTGGTATAAAATAAAGGAATGATCTTGTTGAAGTAACGGCGTTATTTACCCCACAGATGTCATTAACAAATTTTCCAGAGACAAAGAGCTGCATGCGGAGCACAAACGCCTCTCCCTGATATTATCGTTTGCCAATCCGGTAATGACCGTGATAGTGTGTGCGACATACTTAGGAGCCGTTACGAAAACCTAAAGAGTCATGTTCTTTATTTACAATGGCTTATGTTGTGAAAAATCATCTTTCCTTGAGCAAGATGGCCTTGCCCCCCTGTGTTTTGCTCTCTTTTTCACTGGTATGAAAGGAGCTTTCCCGTAATGATAGATCGGGTTGTATCAAAAAAAAGGATCTACATCCTTGATGACGAGGTTATCACGGTCCGTCGCTTAGTTCATGCCCTGAGCAAGGATGGTTTTGAAGTAGAAGGTTTTGTTACCGCTGCCGAAGCCATTGCCCGCATCAGCAAGCAGCCGCCGGATCTGCTGATTACCGATGTCCGCCTGACAGATGGTAACGGCCTGGAGGTGTTGCAGCAGGTTATACGTATCGCCCCACAGACCATGGTCATCCTCATGACCGGGTACGCCTCGATTGATCAGGCGGTACAGGCTATCAAGATCGGGGCCTTTAATTATCTGGCAAAGCCCTTTCGTCTGGAGGAACTCCGCCAGGTCGTCCTTGATGCCTTAAAAACCGCCGGTCATCTCAGGATGAGCGCGGAGCAGGCCTCGAATGACCCTGATCGCTACGGGGAAATCATCGGTCGTTCCTCGGTCATGCAGGATATTTTCAAGACCATCAAACAGGTGGCCCCCCTTAACTGTAACATCCTGATCCAGGGCGAAAGCGGCACCGGCAAGGAGCTGGTTGCAAGGGCTCTGCACGCCACCAGTGATCGGGCCAGCCATCCTCTCATCCCCTTTAATTGCGGGGCATTCAATGAAGACCTGATTGCCAACGAACTCTTTGGCCACGAAAAGGGTGCCTTTACCGGCGCGGTGAGCACCAAGCTTGGTCTGCTGGAGGCGGCAAAGGGGGGGACGGTTTTTCTCGACGAGGTGGGGGAAATGCCCATTTCCATGCAGATCAAGCTCCTGCGGGTCATCCAGGAACGCACCCTGCTGCGGGTAGGCGGGGTCAGTCCCACGCCCATTGACGTGCGGATCATTGCCGCCACCAATCGGGATATCGAAAAAATGGTGGCGGCGGGCAGCTTTCGCCAGGATCTCTATTACCGGTTGAAGGTGGTCATGATAGAGCTCCCTCCCCTACGCCAGCGCCAGGAAGATATTCCCCTCCTGATCCAGCATTTTTTGACCATCATTGCCGCCCAGTTCGGGAAGCCGGTGCCGGTAATCGAAAACTCTTTTCTTGATACACTCATTTCTTATCCCTTTCCCGGCAATATTCGAGAGCTGCAGAATATTATAGAACGCGCCGTGGCCTTGGCCAGGGAGCCGATGCTGACTGCCAAGGATCTCCCCCCTGATCTCTTCTTTACCGACACCCGGCCTCAGCCTCCGGAAAAGGCCAGCAACCAGTTAAAGGTCCTCGAACAGGAACATATCTACGAGGTTTATCGCCGTAGCGGTTTTAATCAGACGGCAACATCACAGCAACTTGGCATCTCTCGCACTACCCTCTGGCGTCGCCTGAAGGAACTCAACCTGGTTCCCGATAAAAAATAATTCCAGTGACATGTGGGAATAACCCACCCCGCCTTTCCTTCCCCACCCGTGTGTGTTTCATCTTGAAACCCTTGTTTCAATATGAAAAGTCTTTTAATTCCATATCTTTACCTGAATATTGTTTCAACTGTGAACACCCGCCTCTTCTAACGCCTTCTTTGCCATTAAACAAACATGAGTAATATCAGCTACTTCGTTGCATGGCACGATCCATGCAACGAAGTAGCCACAGTGATGATGCCGCATGGCATCGCCAAATGGAATAAGGGAGCAATTATGAAGACAGGAATTGCTCTTCTCCTCTGGGGCTCCCCTGCCGATCTCTCTGCAACTCTCCATGCCATCGAACTTGCGAAACGAACCACTGGTATCGTGCATGCGGTTTTTATGGAACAGGGAGGGATACGCAAGGGAAAAAATCCTGGGGAGGGGGCAAAAGAAGATACTCAGTCCCTGACTGAACAGTTCATCGCCCTGGCAAGCTGGCTTGGCGATGTGGCAGGAGTAGCTGTCCACATCCACCGGCTGGAGGGCATGGCTGATGAACTGCTGGTCCGGTTTCTCTGCGAATATCAGATTTTCTGTCTTATCCTGGGGGCCTACGACCGGGGATCGCTGAGGCGTAAAAACGCCTGGATTGCCGGATTACGGCAGCGGCTTGGCGAACAAGGGGATTGCTTTATCCCCCAACTCTGGTCGGTGATTATTCCACCTTGGGATGATCTCGTCTTTGCGCGTATCATTGCCGGATTTACACGGGCGGCATGGAGCACCTCTGCTATCGAAATACTGATCAGCAGTCTGCAAAATGGCCTGAAAGGGAGCAGCACGGAGAAGGATTCAAAGAAAAAAGTGTGAAAGGAGGAAAAAATGTACATGTACCTTCCGATAGCCCTCACCAGCGTTAATTATTTGGTGGTGATTGGCTTGGGACTGTCAGTCGGACTTTTGTCCGGTCTCTTCGGCGTGGGCGGAGGATTTCTCATGACCCCGCTATTGATGATGGTCGGCATTCCGCCAACCATCGCCGCGGCAACCGACGCCAACCAGATCGTCGCCGCCTCGGCTTCGGGCACCTTTGCCCACTGGCGTCTTGGCAACGTCGATGTGAAAATGGGAATCTATCTGCTTGTCGGCGGTTTCCTGGGCGGCGCAGTCGGGGTCCAGGTCATCAAGCTCCTGCGCGCCACCGGTGGCGCCGACTTTCTGATCAAGATGACCTATGTCGTCATGCTCGGTCTGGTCGGCTCTTTCATGTTCGTTGAGAGTATACACGCCATGCGGAAAAAGAAGGTTGCAAGCGCTGCCCCTGCCGCCCAGGCAAAAACGGCAGCTCCGGAAAAGAAAAGAAACGGCTTTTTCGCCTCCCTGCCCCTGCAGGTCTATTTTGAAAAATCCGGGGTCACCCATTCCGCCCTGGTTCCCCTGTTCCTCGGCACCTTTGTTGGTGTCCTGGCCGCGATCATGGGTGTTGGCGGCGGATTCCTCATGGTGCCGGTCATGGTGTACATGCTGCGTATGCCTATGCATGTGGTGGTGGGAACCAGCCTTTTCCAGATTCTCTTTACCTGCGTCGAGGTCACCTTCCTGCAGGCTTATTCAAACCGCACCGTCGATTTTTTCCTCGCCCTGCTCCTCCTGTTCGGCTCCGTCTTCGGCGCCCAGATCGGCACTGTGCTCGGTAAAAAACTCCATGGCGACCAACTGAAAATCCTGCTGGCGATCCTCGTTCTGGCCGTGACCGTGAAAATCGTTCTCGAGCTTGTACTTGAACCCTCACTCCTTCTTGCCTACGCGGGAGGTCATTAACATGAAACTATCTCTATCAGTCGTAAAACAATGGACTGTTGCCGCCGCGGCCATTTGCGGACTCTTCGCCGTTACCGCACCGACAGCCCGGGCCATCACCTGCGAGGTAACTCCTCGCGAGATCCCGATCACCCTCTCGTACCATGGCGCCAAGCTGACCATCACCGGCCAGACTGCCCCTGATGACGATCTGATCCTGAAGATCTCATCTGAGCCCCACGACACCGCCATGAAATACTATGGCAAGGTCGGAGGCCTGGTGTGGATGAAAAAAGGAGGTCTGGAATTCAAGGGCGTGCCCGGCGTCTATCTGGTAAACACCACCGCTGATCTCAGCCTCATCCTTTCCGAGACAGAGCGCGACCAATATCAACTCGGCTACGATGCTATGGCTAAGGCCACCAAGATCGAAGACAACAAGGGGTTGCCTGCCGAAAGGAAGTGGTTTGACGAGTTTACCCGCTTCAAGGAAAAGGAGATGATCTATAAGATCCAGCAAGGGACGATCACCCGCCGGCACGGCGAGAAAGGCAACACCTTTGAAATCGTCGTCAACTGGCCCTACCAGGCGCCTCCCGGGATTTATAATATCGACCTTCTTGCCGTCAACAATGGCAAAGTCGTTGATAAAACGGCAACGACCTTTGAGGTAAAGCGGGTCGGTGTGATTGCCGCCCTGTCGAAAATGGCTGTTGACCAGGCGGCCCTGTATGGGATAATGTCTGTTCTCATCGCCCTGGCAGCAGGGACTGCCGTGGGCGCGATCTTCAAAAAAGGCGGTGGCAGCCATTAATAACAGGCTCTTCGTCATTGGCGGCGCAACTCACCTTGCGCCGCCAGCCAAGCCTTGCCGTCAGCAAAAACGCACAAGGGAGCATCTTGATGCCCTTGGGCGTTTCCTTTTCTCTTTTGGCCTATCCTTCTGCACCGTTAGTGACAACCCCGTCGCTGCGGGAGAAGAAACTGTTGCAAGGACATGAGATGGCTTTTCTTGACTCCCTGAAAAAACAGCTTCTGCCAGCCATGCTTTGGAGAAAAGGCCCCCTCAAGACCTGTCGGCCTATCTCCCTGATTTTTTCCCAGTTCCGCTCCGTGCTCAAGGCTAACAATCAGGCATTGGAACTCATTGCGGACATGGGGGAAAAGCTCAGCGGCGACTACCTTTTTGACCAGCATTATGTGGAAAGTTCGGTTGAAGAGATGATCGGCGCCATGCACCGCTCTATTGGTGCTATCAACATCCTGACCGAAGACCGCTGGCTCTCGCTCTCTGAGGTCTTTGCCGGCATGGAGGCCCGAGTGCGGGCTATCACCACCGGCCGGGACGACCGGGAAGGTCCGGTCCTGCTCTGGCTGGGAGGGATCCGCCCGCTGGATTGGCCGCTCATCGGCGGCAAGGCCGCACATCTCTCTGAGCTGATAGTAAACCCGAAAGTCCAGGTTCCCGATGGTTTTGTCATCACCACCCGCCTCTTCCATGATCTGATCGACTTTAACATCCTGCGCACCGACTTTGACCGTTTTGAACACTCCCTGACTGAGTCCGAGATAGCGGAAGATGTGCTGGAGGCCTTGCGCGACTCCCTCGAAAAGAGGATACTCACAGCCAGCCCCCCGCAGGGCCTCCTCGCCGCCCTGGAACAAGCCCTGCAGCGACTGGCGGCAGAGAATCCTGGCCCCCTCTTTCTTGCCGTGCGCAGCAGCGCCCAGGAAGAAGATATGGACTTTTCCTTTGCCGGCCAGTTTCATTCCGAATTGCAGGTAGCGCCGACAGCCGCTGCGGTTTTTCAGGCCTACCTGCAGGTGGTCGCCAGTCTGTTCGGGGCCAAACCGCTCCGTTACCGGCGGCAGGTTTTTCCCGAAGGCAGCCACCTTTCCATTGCCGCCTGCTGCCAGCGCATGGTGAACGCCAAGGCCAGCGGCATCATCTATACCGAAGATCCAATGGAGCCTGGCCGGCAAACGATGCTGGTAGTCGGCGC
>DDWW01000048.1 GCA_002347085.1 Desulfobulbaceae bacterium UBA2276
GGTCAACAGTCAACTGATCCGGCCAAGAAAGGCGAGGCCCCGACCATCTCCAAAGATGTCAAGATCATGCCTGATATCGAGACCAACTCGCTGATTATCACCGCCTCCCGTTCCGAATTCAAAGAGCTGGAGAATGTCATCAAGAAGCTGGATATCCCCAGACGGATGGTCTATCTGGAGGCGCTGATCATGGAGGTGGATGCCGATTCCTCCTTTGAGGTGGGGGTCAACTGGATGGCGGGCGGCACCTTTCACGACGGCACCGGACAGATGCTCACCGGATTTGGCGGCAGTGGTGGTTATGAACTCGGAGACACCATCGGCTATACTCCTGCCGTTGCTGCTGTTGCGGCTACCGCCACGACTGCTGCTGTTGCGGCTGTTCCCGCTACTGCCGCCATTAGTCGGGGATTTTCTCTGGGTATTCTCAAACAGGGCATCCAGATCGGCGACATCATCTTCCCGGATATCGGTTCCATATTAAAGGCCTATAAGACAGATTCCCATGTCAATGTTATTGCCACCCCCCAGATCCTGACAACCGATAACAAAAAAGCGGAAATCAGTATCGGCGAGAACACCCCCTACCTCACCCGGACCCAGGCGGCGATAGACAGCACGGGAACGAGTACAACCACAGATAATGGCTCCATCGGCTATCAGAACTATGAATACAAGGATATCGCCACCAAGCTGACCATCACCCCGCAGATCAATCAGGCCGATATCCTGCGCCTGGAAATCGCCACCGAGGTCAGCAAACTCAAGGCCGGCTCTGCGGCTGACAAACCCACCACCTTTAAGCGCACCGCCACCACCACCGTCCTGGTAAAGGACAACAATACCATTGTCATCGGCGGTATTATTGGCCAGGATGATACCGAGGGCGAGTACAAGATCCCGCTCCTGGGTGATATCCCTTTGCTTGGCTGGCTTTTCAAGGAGAAAAGTACCAGCCGAAAAAAGACCAACATGTTCATCTTTATCACCCCCAGGATCATCAAAAATCCTGGTGATATGGCCGGAGTCACTTCAATCAAGACTGATGTAATCGAAAAGGATCTTCCGGAGGCAAAGCAACTCCTGATCAACCCGACAGACAACAATCACGTTATGGCTATGATTGATCAAGGGTTTGAGCAGATGCAGCAGGGAAAATACCCGGCGGCCAGAGACTCTTTCACCACGGCCTTAAAGCTTGACCCGCAAAACCCTTACGCCCAGTTTAACCTGGCAACCATTCTTGAGCGAGAGGGTAACGCCGCGCAGGCAATCACCTATTATCAGATGATTTTGGACGCGAACAGTAGTCAAGCCTCGGCCAATGCCTCTAATCCGAGAAAGGTGGACAGTGCCCTTCTCCAGACTTGTGAGGAGAACATCAGGCGCTTGCAGAAGGGGCAACCACCATCCAAGGCAACTCGCAGCCAGAACGAGCAAGACTTCCCTGACACTCCTTGAGAGGAGGGTCCGAGTATTGAGTAGAGAGCTATGAACCAGTTATCAGACATCCTGACCCAACACTTTCACCTGCCGCCCGAGGCCTGGGAGCAAGCCCTGGAGACCCAGGCCGAAAAAGGCGGGCAACTGGTGCGCATCCTGATCAAGTTGCACAGTATCAACGAGATTGATCTCCTGGAGGTACTGGGACAGCAGTTTGGCATGGAGGTCATTCGTACCTTGCCCAGTGAGATCCAGACGGATTTCACCGCACTGGCCGCCATCGCCTTTCTGAAAAAAAACGGCATGGTGCCGATAGCCACCCAGGATGATGCCTATATTGCCATCAATGACCCTTTCAGTTTTCAGGCCCTGGATGATCTCCGCACTCTCTTAGGCTGGGGTGGGGTCCGGCCCGTCCTCTGTCCCCTGGCAGCCATCACCACCGCCATCAATTTTGCCTATGACATGACCCAGGATTCCGCCGAAGAGGTCATGCAGGACATTGACGATGAAGATCCTGAGGCCCTTTTCTCCGAGATCGAAGAGACCGGAGACCTGCTCGATGATACCAGTGACGCCCCGGTCATTCGCCTGGTCAACCTCATGTTTTCGCAGGCCGTGCGTGATAATGCCTCGGATATCCACATCGAACCCTACCAGAACAGCCTGAAGATCCGCCAGCGTCTGGATGGCATCCTCTATGACATGCTCAGTCCTCCCAAGCATGTGCAGTCGGCGCTGATCTCGCGGATCAAGATCATGGCCAATCTGAACATCGCCGAAAAACGGCTGCCTCAGGATGGGCGTATTGAGCTCAAGGTCGGCAACAAAGATGTGGACATCCGGGTCTCCACCCTGCCCACCTCCTTTGGCGAACGGGTGGTGCTGCGCCTGCTCGATAAATCCTCGGTCCTGATTACCCTGACCGAACTGGGCATGCCCGATGACCGCTTTATCCCTTTTACCGAACAGATCAAGGCGGCCAACGGCATTGTGCTGGTCACCGGCCCCACCGGCAGCGGCAAGACCACCACCCTCTATGCGGCCCTGACCTCGATCAATAACACCGACATCAATATCATCACCGTTGAAGACCCGGTTGAATACCGGATCAGCGGCATCGGCCAGGTCCAGGTCAATCCCAAGATCAACCTCACCTTTGCCTCCGGCCTGCGTTCCATTGTCCGGCAGGACCCTGATGTCATCCTGATAGGCGAGATCCGTGATACCGAGACGGCCGAGATTGCCATCCAGTCGGCCCTGACCGGTCATCTGGTTTTTTCCACCCTGCACACCAATGATGCCGCCAGCGCCATCACCCGACTCATCGACATGGGGATCGAGCCCTTCCTCCTCTCGTCCTCCATCAATGCTATTCTCGCCCAGCGCTTGGTGCGTATCATCTGTCCCCACTGCAAAGAGGCCTATATCCCAGACCAGGACGCACTGCTCAAACTGGGGATCACGCCCGATGGGACCGTCCAGCAGGCATATAAGGGAAGGGGATGCGCGAAGTGTCACCACACCGGCTATAAAGGCCGATGTGGGATCTTTGAATTGCTGCTTATGGATCGTGAGATGAAACACCTGATCCTGACCACTGCCAATGCCAATGCAATCAAGGAACTGGCCATCAAGAACGGCATGATCACTCTGCGTCAGGACGGCGCGATGAAGGTACTGCAGGGGATTACCACCATTGAGGAGGTCTTCCGGGTGTCAAAGGAGTAGGTGGTGCTATTGTTTCTTTATGAAGGCCGGATTGAAGAGGATCCACGGAAAGCGGTATTCATCGGCGCCGATGTCGCAACCGGAAATTATTCCATATCCAGGCCGTAAGTCGCCATCGATATCATCGTAAGGGGCGATACGCGAATAGAAAAAGCCACCACCAAGCAGCGCTATTTTTAATCCGCAAATTCCTTTATCCTTGGCCGGAGAGGCCCCAGTCAGATGATAATCTGCGTTTAACAGTGGATTGACATTGAGATTGCTGGTCGCGCTTGTGTATGTGCCGCCGGCAGTGGTATCGACTACCCCGATAATTGAATAGTCCGCTTTCACGGAAAGTGTTGATGTATTGTATCGCTCAGTAGAAATATCGAGAACATTGCCCCAAATGATGACATTCATTAACGGAACTGAGAGTGTTGCTGTATCAAAAGAAGCTACGGAAATTCCCCCTGCCCTGACTCCCGCCTCATTATTACTAAGAGTAGTATTGGTCAAACTTAATAACATGTCACCAGCATCCCCTGCGGCAACGGAAAAAATGGCGCCCCCCTGCTGACTCGCCTGATTTCCGGTCAGAATATTGTTTTTCAAAGTAGCCGTAAGTGTAGTAGGCAGATCCCCTTGTGCATACAAATATACGCCAGCTCCCGATGATGCTTGATTTCCAGATATTGTGCTATTGATTATGTTCAAATCAATTTCAGAACCATTATATGAAGCCACATACACTCCAGCGCCAGGCCAGGGCTCGTTGCTTGGGTACTGAAAGTTTCCTTGGATAATTGTATCAGTCACAGAAATATTGATATCGGCAATATTATCAGCATACAGCGAAAGCCCCTGTCCCCTGAAAGATTCAACACGACAATGTTCAACCGTAAGGTCTATCGTGCTGTTATTTGCCGAGCCTTGAATACCAATTCTCTGCAAGTTCGTGTTGCCCCGGAAAGTCAAGTAGGATAGTCGTAAATCGACGTTTTCCCAGGCACCAAGGCTAATACTTATAATGGCATTATTGCCAGAGGGAGTTACTCTGGTCAGGGCGGAATCAGGACTCTGAACCGTAAAATCAGCGTTCCAGCCCCCTTCAATGGTAAGCTGCTTAGATAAATCGGTTGGCAGGGTGTCCACAATATAGACCTGTTCCGCATACTCTCCCTGTGCGACTTTAATGGTGGTTGTCGCGTAATCATTGGCATGGGCCACGGCAGTGGCTATGTTTTTACAGGGAAGGGAGGCCTCTGTGCCGCATGGCCAAGTAGCAGAGCCATCCGAGCGGACATAGAGTGTATCATAACTGGTTGCGGTCGCAAGTTGATGTTGAAAAAAAATCCCCACCAACGTCAGAACAAGAGTCAATGGCTTCATTTCATTACCTCTCCTTTCGAATAAATGCGATATCGCTCGTCAGCTTAGAGAATCCCCAGCTTCATCAGGGCCAGCAGAACAAGGGCTAACAGGCCAAGAAGCAGGAGCGCAGCCATTGCGCCACGTAACTGGCTATGACCAGGTTTAGGTAATTCGGCCTTGGTCTCCGAGGCGGCGGTGCGAAGCTGGCAGACACCACAGTAGAGTTTGCCATCCACTTCCCGTAAGAATTCTGGATGGAAGGAATCGCCACAACCGGCGCAGATTTCCGTGGGCATGGATGTGGATTCGGTCTCGGCGATTGCTTCTGTTCCTTGTGCCTCCTCCCCGAGGGGCTCAGCCAATGCTGTTGGCTCTGGCTCCGGCAAGGAATCTGGTACGGGGATATGTTGTCCCTCGGATTCAATTTCCGGCAGAGTCTCGGCCAGAGATTCGAGTTCAGGCATAGTTTCGGGCTCAGGCTCGGATGCAGGTATAGGCGCTGCTTCGGTCTCGGGTTCAGAAACGGGGGCGATCTCCAATTCGGGTTCAAGCTCTAGTGGTGACTCAGAAACAGGGGCAACTTCTACTACTGGTTCTGATTCTATTTCAGCCTCGGTCTCTGGTTCTTCGGGTATTGAAACCAGTAATTCTGGTTCGGATACTGTTTCTTCTTCTTGTTCAGGCGCAGCCTCGGGTTCTGTCTCCGTCGCAAGCTCTAATTCGGGCTCAAGTGCAGGCTCAGGTATCTCAGCGAGCTCTGGCTCGGCAACCGGCGCAGATATTATCTCTGGCCCAGATTCGGGAAGTGGTTCAGGTTCTACTTCAGGCGCAAGCATCTGTTCCGGTACTGGAAGGATTGGCTCTTCTTCGATCAGAGAATCAACAGGGCTGACGGTAGTTGCCAGCGCACCCTCGTCGCTTTCGGCAATTGTCCCCTTACAAACCGCTGCCTCGGTTAAGAGGGATTGGGTCAACAGAAAAACCTTTTCACATTGCGGACACCTGAATTTCGTGCCCACGGAAGCGTCCCCCACCGAGCCAACAACATTGCAGTGTGGACAGGCTATCTTCTGAACAATGATCTGAAAAACCTTTTCACATTGAGGGCAGCGTACCTTTGCTCCAGGCATGGAATCATCTGCTGAACCGACAACCCCGCAATGGGGACAAGTTGTTTTCATTTGGGCCTCCAGCCTAACCACGATAAACGGAATACGTCCCTTTACGAAAAATTCTGCGTAAAAGACATGGGAATAATTTTTCTAAGGGACTAAAAATCTTATTGACCAACTTGCATAGATACTTCAAAAAAAAGAATCTTTTAACTTCTATTATAAAAACCATCGCAAATCAAACAAGATTTACTTTGTGATAAAAAATCGCAAATAATTTTCTTCAGTTGTATTCCATTCAGCACTTATTTTTATTGAACCCTCCGTCAATCAAGGGCAGGATGTTACAAAATTACAAAAAGCATTATCGACAGGTGTCGCTAATGATCAAATGATTTACATCTCCCCTTGAAGATGAGTTACTGGATGATTTTGAGGCCTACATGCGGCAGCATCATTATAGAAATCGGGCCGAGGCGATCCGTGATCTGATTCGTGCCCGGTTTCTGCTCTATCCTGTTGTCCGCTCTCCTCCTCACTGGCGCGTTGTGGCTTTCAGGCCAGGTATTGACCAGGGAGATTGGGATATTGGTGGCCAGCCACCTGCCGGTCATGCTGATTGAGGGTGGGGGGGCAGAGTTCAGCCGGAGAGAGTAGATTTTTATCGTGAGAAGTGACACCGGTCAGCTCATCCCCTTGCGTTAGCCGTAATGAACCGGAGCTGATTATTTTTTCTTCTTGGTTGGACTTCTTGCCGGCGGCAGCCTGGCTGTTTAAATTATCTGCGATAATCCTTGATCTTCTGCTGCCAGATTGCCGGACCGATCTTGTGGATTGACTCTCCTCGGCTATCCACAGCCACGGTCACCGGCATATCTTCCACTTCAAACTCGTAAATAGCCTCCATGCCCAGATCACCAAAGGCTACCACCCGTGATTTCTTGATTGCCTTGGAGACCAGATAGGCTGCGCCGCCGACTGCCATAAGATAGACCGCGCCATGTTTTTTGATGGCCGCAATGGCCGCATCCCCCCGTTCTGACTTGCCGATCATGCCCAACAGACCGGTCTGAGACAGCATCATCTCGGTATATTTATCCATGCGGGTGGCGGTGGTGGGACCGGCCGGGCCTACTACCTCGTTGCCCACCGGGTCAACCGGTCCCACGTAATAGATAAATTTCCCCTTGAAATCGACACCTGCCGGGAGTGGCGCGCCTGTGTCCAGCAGCTTTTGGATGCGGCCATGGGCGGCATCCCGGCCGGTGAGGATGGTGCCGTTCAAGAGCAGGGTCTCACCTGGTTGCCAACTCTCGATTTCTTCGCGGCGGATGCCGTCAAGCTGCACCCGTTTCACCTCAGGCCCCATCTCCCATTTGATCTGCGGCCAGTCTTCGATCTGCGGGGGGGCAAAATGTGCGGGTCCGCTGCCATCCAGGGTAAAATGGATATGACGGGTGGCGGCACAGTTCGGGATCATGGCCACCGGCAGAGAGGCCGCGTGAGTGGGGCAATCCTTGATCTTGACATCGAGCGCGGTGGTTAGTCCTCCCAAACCCTGGGCGCCGATCCCTAAGTTATTGACCGCCTCATAAATCTCCAGGCGCAGCTCTTCGACGCGGCTGGCTGGCCCGCGGGCGATCAGATCCTGGATGTCGATAGGCTCCATCAGCGATTCTTTGGCCAGGACCATGGCCCGATCAACCGTTCCGCCAATTCCTATCCCGAGAATCCCCGGTGGGCACCAGCCGGCTCCCATGGTGGGTAGGGTTTTTACCACCCAGTCAACAATGGAGTCGCCGGGATTGAGGGCCATAAACTTGCTCTTGTTCTCCGAGCCACCGCCTTTGGCCGCAATGCGGATATCAATGATGTTACCGGGAACAAGCTCGGTGTAGATCACTGCCGGGGTGTTGTCGCCGGTGTTTTTTCGCGCTCCGGCCGGATCAGCAAGCACTGATGCGCGCAAGGGATTTTCCGGCGTGAGCCAGGCTCGCCGGACACCCGCATCCACCAGCTCTTGGAGACTTAACCCCGTGTCAAATCGGCACTGCATCCCCACTTTCAGAAAGACGGTAACAATGCCGGTATCCTGACAGATCGGTCGTTGGCCAATGGCCGCCATCCGTGAGTTGGTCAGAATCTGGGCCAGGGCATCCTTGGCTGCGGGATTCAGCTCTTTTTCATAGGCGCGGGCCATGGCCTGGATAAAATCGCGGGGATGGGCAAAGGAAATGGTTTGCAGGCTGTCGGCAATAGAGCTGATAAAATCTTCGGGTTTGATGATGGTCATGGCATGAAAGATGGCGCAAGAAAGAGGGAAAAACTTTGCAGAAGGAAGATGATCTCTGAACCTCATTTCTTGCAATATAGCGAGTTACGAAGAACTTCACAATATCAGGGACGAATCATGTGACCGGTTTTTTTTATGGCGTGCTCTCTTTATGCCGTTTATGATTGATAATTGGTAGCCATAAATGGTACGTGGCATCGGGAAGCGTGAGTCGAGCAGAGAAAAGTCAAAAAGAATCGCTGGAGGAAAGGACGAATGAATACAAGCACATCGGCGGAGATGTTTCAACAGGCACGCAAGGTTATCCCGGGCGGGGTCAATAGTCCGGTGCGGGCTTGCCGTTCAGTGGGTTGTGATCCGCTTTTTATTGAACGGGCTCAAGGGGCAACGGTTTATGATGTGGATGGCAACGAATATATAGATTTCGTCTGTTCCTGGGGCCCCATGATCATGGGCCATGCCCATCCTGAGATCCTGGCCGCCATAGGTGAGGCAATGCAGTATGGCACCAGTTTCGGGGCCCCTACCCCCAAAGAAATCGAGCTGGCCTCCATGGTGGTCGAGGCCCTGCCCTCGGTGGAAAAAGTTCGTTTTGTCAGTTCCGGTACTGAGGCTACCATGAGCGCGGTGCGTTTGGCCCGAGGTTATACCGGTAAAAAGGTGATCGTAAAATTTGATGGGTGTTATCATGGGCATGCCGATTCATTTCTGGTCAAGGCCGGCTCGGGGGTGATTACCCTTGGCATTCCAGGGAGCCCTGGAGTGCCGGAAGAGATTGTGAAAAATACCGTCTCCATCCCCTATAACAATGAAGAGATCCTGGAAAAGACCTTGCGCGATGCCGCACTCGACATCGCTTGTGTCATTGTTGAACCAGTGGCGGGCAATATGGGTTGTGTCGCTCCGGCGCCTGGTTTCCTGCAGAAGTTGAGGGAGCTTACCGCCGAGCTGGGTATTGTGCTCATCTTTGATGAGGTGATCACCGGCTTTCGTCTGGCCTATGGCGGGGCCCAGGAATACTTTGGGATCATGCCCGATCTGACCTGTCTGGGTAAGATCATTGGCGGCGGATTGCCGGTGGGGGCCTATGGTGGGCGGGCCGATATCATGGACAAGATAGCCCCGGACGGACCAGTCTATCAGGCTGGAACCCTGTCGGGTAATCCACTGGCCATGGCTGCCGGGATTGCCACCCTGAAATTGCTCAAAAAAGATGGATTTTACGCCCAGTTAAACGACAAGGCCGCCAGGTTTGCCCTGCGACTGGAGGAGATCAGTGAGCGAACGAAGATTCCGGTGCAGTTGAATCGGGTCGGGTCGTTAATGACCGGGTTCTTTACCACCGAAAAGGTGGTTGATTTTGTCTCGGCCATGACGGCTGATGCCACTCGTTATGGCCAGCATTATCGTCAGATGCTGTCCCGCGGCATTTATCTGGCCCCTTCCCAGTTTGAGGTGGCCTTTATCTCGTCTGCCCAAACGGAAAAGCAATTGGAAACAGCCCTGGAAATGACTGAATGGTCATTCAAAAAATTAGTATAAAAACGAAAAAACCATTGACTTTGACAGGTGGGCGTGCTAACAGGTTTATTCGTTTCTCATTGTTTTCTCAAAAGTTGTTTCGATAGTGACGATGGAGACAAAGATGTTCAAAATGGATAAAGAGATGATCCACCTGCTGGGCAACTATGGCCATATCGGCTTTACCTTTGTCGCGGCAATCTTTATCGGCATGGGGGGCGGGATCTACCTTGATCAGAAGGTGTTTGATGATCGAACGACCCCCTGGTTTACTTTTATCGGGCTTGCATTCGGGATAGCCGCCGGTTTTAAGAGTCTGTTTGATATAGTCAAGCAGCAAAATAAAAACTAAAGCAGAGGCGGTTACAAGAGAGTGGCGGACGAATTATTATCCCTGCACAAGTTGCAGGTGTGGAGCTGGGTCTGTCTTGTTGCTCTCTGTGCCGGGAGCTGGCTGTTTTTGTCCTGGGAGTTTGCCTGGGCGGTGGCAGTGGGTGGGGTTGTCTCCATTGTCAGTTTTATGTTGACCCATCAGGATGTGGCCCGCTTTATGAAATCCCTTGATTCTTCTGAGGAAGGGCAAGGAGAAAAAAAGGCCCTCCAGGCGGGGAAATCTCGTTATATTATTAAATTTTGGCTTCGGCTGGTAATTATTGGGCTCATCTTACTGATGCTTATTAAAAGCGGTAGGGTGAATATCTTTGGATTGCTGGTGGGGCTGTCAACGGTAGTGTTTACCATTACACTGACGACAGTTGGTGCGGCGGGACGCTATTTTATCAGCAGCAGGAGGTAAGAGGGATTATGGAACATCCAATACTATTTATATCAATCATTCTGGAAAAATTGGGACTGCCCATTCCGCATGGTCCGGTTGGTCATGGTCTGATTGAGCAACTGTGCGCGCCGTACATGACCTACACCTGGTTTACCATGATTTTTCTTA
>DDWW01000024.1 GCA_002347085.1 Desulfobulbaceae bacterium UBA2276
TTGTTTATTTCATAACGGCATCTAAATTCTTTGTTGATGGCTTATACGATTTTTCCTTTTATTTTTCAACCAAGGCGGTAGAATCAAAAAAATATCCTGAGAATAAAATTCTTTCTTAGTCAAAAAAGTCAAATCACCCCTAACTCCACCAGCAAACGACCCAATGCAACCAACGCAACTTTTAAATCCTGATGAAGTTATCGTTGTTGTTGATGATTCAATAGATATCTTCCTTCTCTTCCAGGATTTTCTTGGCCGCCAGGGATTTACCGTCCTCCATGCGGCAACTGCCGCTGAATTCTTCCAACTGCTCTCCACCAGAAACGTGGCCATGGCCCTGCTCGACATCGGGCTGCCCGACAAAAGGGGCACCGAGCTCTTGCCCGAGCTGGCCAATCGCTACCCGGAGATGGCCATTATCATGATCACCGGCTCGTCCGACCTGGAAACCGCACTTTCCTGTCTGCGACTGGGCGCCGATGACTACCTGACCAAACCAATGGGACTTGATGAATTGAGTCATTCAATTCACGTCACCCTGGAAAAACGGCGTCTGGTCATCGACAACCGTATCTACCAGCAGAAATTAGAGGCCACCACCTTCCGCACCCAGTTTCTCCATCAACTCAACCTGAAGATGAGTTCCGCCTACCTGAGCAGCATCGAGCTCAATGATGTGCTTCAGGCCATTCTGGTGGGGATCACCGCCGGTGAAGGGCTCCAGTTCAACCGTGCCTTTCTCGCCCTCTTTGACGAGAACCATCAGACCCTGCAAGGACGACTGGCAATCGGCCCCTCTTCCCGCGAAGAGGCAGGGCGTGTCTGGGAAGAGATCAAGGTTAAGAACCTGCACTTAAACGACATTATCCTGAATTTCCAGGACTCCCACCAGGATGCCAACCAGGAGGTCAACCGAATTATCAAGGGTCTCTCCGTTCCGGTCACGGCCACCGACCACACCCTTATTCGCGCCTGCGACGAACGCCAAAGCCTCCTCATCGAGCATGGCACGGCCCAAGGTCATCCAGTGAGCACCGAGCTCCTTGATCTCTTGCAGAGCGACACCTTTGTCATTGTCCCCCTCTTTTCTCCCAGTCAATCATTAGGCGTTCTCATCGCTGACAATTTCATCACCAACCACCCTATCAGTGCCGGTGATATCGGTGATCTGGAGATCTTTGCCAGCCAGGCTGGTATCGCTATTGAACATAGTTATCTCTACACCAACATGCTCCACAAGATGCAGGAGCTGGAGGCTGTCACCCAGGAACTGGAAAAGAACAAAGACCTGCTGGTTGATGCCGAACGCTACACCGCTCTCGGCCACATGGCGGCCCAATTGGTCCATGCCATCCGCAATCCCATTACCTCCATCGGGGGAACGGCCAGACTCCTCACCAGAAGGGTTACGGATCCCGATATCCTCAAGTTCCTCGACATCATGGCCCAGGACGCGGCCAAGGTTGAATCCACCCTTGAGGATCTGTTCAACTTTGTTGCGGAAAACAAGCCCCAAAAATCCAACCAGCTCCTCTATCCACTGATCCGCAAGAGTGTCATGCTCCTCTATGGCACCATGAAAAAACAGGGCGTCAGATATCAGCTCGACCTCAACGACCCCGGGCCCTCGCTTTATATCGATGCCCAGCAGATCAGGCAAATGTTCCTGCACCTGATCCGTAATGCCGTTGAGGCCATGCCCGCTGGCGGCCTCCTCCACATCAACATCAAATTCGACTCCGAAAAGGTCTCGATTCTCATTGCCGACAGCGGCAGCGGGATCATCAATAGCAATATCGCCAAGGTGTCTGACCCTTTTTTCACCACCAAGGTCTATGGCACCGGCATGGGGCTGACCTTAGTCAAAAAAATCGTGGCCGAACACCAGGGCACATTTTCACTGCAACCAGGACCAATCAGCGGAACGGTTGCCATCGTAACCCTACCATTAGGGGAAGGCGGAATGCAGACTGAAGACTGAAGGGAGAAAATTTCCGGTTTCCATGCGCTGCCTGGGAACCGAATTCCATTTCTGAATCAAGATGTACACGAGGAGAAAAGCGAGCCGCGACGAAGCAGTACAATGAGTAAGGTGAGGAGCGGCGCAGCGCATTCGACGAAGTGAACGCTTGATTTAGAAATGGAATAAGGGACTAAAAGCCTTCAGCCCCTTCTCCCCGAAAGTATGGCCCCGGCCAGGGCCAAGAGTGCGGCCAGACCAAAACTTACCCTGAGAGAGGTGATAAACGCCGCCCCATGCTCAAGCGTAAAATCCTTCAAATCCAGCCCTCCGCTCAACCAGGAGAAAACCCCGCCAAAGACCAGCCCGGCCAGAGTTACTCCGGCCAGCATTCCCAGATTGCGCACCGTGGCCAGCATGCCGGAGGTGATCCCGATCTGCTGTGGCGGGGCGGCGGCCAGTACCGAGGCCGAATTAGGCGAAAGAAACAAGGCCTGCCCTGCACCCAATAAGGCCAATCGCCAGGCAACATCCATCACCCCTGACCGTGCGTCAAGAAGACAGAGCAAGATCAGGGCCAGACAGCAGAGGGTCAGTCCACCAGTAGTAAGGAGTCGCGCGCCTATTCGATCATAGAGCCAGCCGGAGGAAGGCGCCACCACAAAAACTGCCACCGGCACCGCCATCATCACCAGACCAATCCGGTCAACGGGTAACCTGAGCACATAGTCAAGATAAAAAGGGATAAGGATCAAGACCACAAACAGCACCGTAAACGAGAGGGCGGCGCAGATCATGGCAAGAGCATAATGACGATCCCGAAACAGGGCCAAGGGGAAAAGCGGCTCCGCAGCCCTTTGCTCAGCGGCAATCAACAAAAAAAACAGCCCGACAAATCCGAACAAGCCGGCCAGCACCATCTCGCCCGACCACGAGCCATAATGGGTTGCCAGCAGGGCCGTCAAGGTGACAAGCAGGGCCCAAATCATCAGCCCCGGCCAATCAAGGGGGGGCTGTTTTCGACTTGATGGCGAAGCGAGGGGAGGAGCCGGCAGCAATCTGAACCAGCCCACCGCGACACAGATCAGGCTGATCGGCACGGTCACCAGAAAAAGAGCACGCCAGGAATAAAAATGAATCAAAAAGCCACTGACCACCGGCCCGCTCATCAAGCCAAGAGAGGTGGCAACCCCAATAAGCCCCAGGGTGCGACCCAACTGATGGACCGGAAATACCATCTTGATGATAGCCGGCCCAGAGGACATCATCATTGAGGCCCCAACTGCCTGAACAAATCGACAGACAACCAGGAGAAACAGGGTTGAGGCCAAAGAGCAGGCCGCCGAGCCCAGGCCAAAAACCAGCATTCCCAACAGATACATCTTCCGTTTCCCCAGACGATCCGCAAGCCTGCCCCAGATCAGCAGGGTAACAGTGATGGTCAGCAGATAAATCAGGGCGACCCACTCGGTCTGGGGCAGCGTGGTGGCAAAGGCGCGCATGATCGTGGGCAGCGCCACATTCACCATACTGCTGTCCATGGTGGCCAGAAAGACCCCGATAGCCACCAGAAAAAAAGAAAACCAGGGACGGGAGAGAGAGGGTTGTAGCATAAGCACAAAAGAAAGGATGAAGGTGGTAAAACTTAAGGGTCGTTCATGATGGGTTCCTACGCAACGCCGGGGAACCAGATTGCTCTGCACCAAAAGGCCAATATAAAGTAGCATATCAACCCTCATACGACATCCCTTATTTAAGGACTCGGCCCATCCTGATCAACCGAAATCACACCTGAACCAACCAGGAAAAGGTGCAAGCTATCTTGCCCAGCCCTCTTATTTTCCACAGCTTTTTCAAATTTCAAAAAAAAGCGAATCAAGACAAATCTAAGACTTGACTTTATCAAGACTCCATTATATATGAACAGTATGTATAAAATTTTGTACCTGGTTACTCTTTTTGTACCAAGTCACAATTACACTCAAATGATGACAAAAAGTCGTCTGAGATCAATCATCCCTGAATATTTAAGGAGAGAAGAGATGAAAAAAGTACTTTTCACCGTTGCGGCCCTTGGCCTGGCAGCCGGCATTGCAACAAGCGCCTCAGCACTTGAACTCAAAGTAAAAGGCGATTACACCGTTGACGGTTTCTATATTGATAAAGGAATGGGGGCCGCAGCTTATGATGGTGGCGGCAGCGGTGGCGTACAATTAGCCAACGATTTCACCAATCCATTGATGCGTGACGTTGAAACCAATTCCGACGCCTGGTTGCAGCACATGTTCAACATCGAGGCCGAGATGGTGGTCAACGACAAGATCAGCATGAAGAGCCGGATTCGTCTCATCGACTGGGGTACTGTCTGGGGCGAGCAGGACGACACCGATGTCAACAATGGTCACAACATGTCTGTTGAGCGGCTGTGGATGGTTTACAAATCACCCGTCGGGGTCTGGGAAATCGGTCGTCGTCCAGCCGGTGCCTGGGGACTCTCCTTTGTTGACAAGGCCACTGCTGGCGACCGTATCTTCTGGGGTTCCGGCAAACTCATGGGCGAACAACTTTCCGCCTACGCCTTTTATCAAAAAATGGTAGAAACCGAGGCCTATGTTCAAGAGACCGATGACATGGACAACGACTACTATGAACTTGGTGCCACCATGAAAGGCGGCTGGGGTTCCGCCTCTCTGGGATATGGCTTGGGGCTGAACAATAGCGCCAATGTTGATATCTACGGAATCAGTACACTGACCGGACTCAATACGATTACCGCCTATGGCTATGAAACCACTTCCAATCGTTTCAAGGGAGTTGGCCAGTTCAAGTTCGGCGGCAATATGGGACTTGACTCCGAGTTTGACTATAAATGGGGCGAGAAAGACTTCACCAATAATGTCAAAGCAGATCAGGATATCAGCCAGCTCGCCTTCATCGCTGACTTCAACGCTACCTTTGACGCCCTGACTGGTCATGCCATGTACTTCTACACCAGTGGCGATGACAATGCCAAAGACACCGACCTGGAAAGCTACGGCGGCCCTGGTGCTGACTTCGAGCCTCTCTATATCCTGACCGGCGTATTTGGAAACATCCTGAACAACGATCAAGGCACAACAAATGCCTGGGGTGCTGCGGCCAAAACCGCAGGTGTTAACGCCCTCGTTCTTTCTGCTGACTTTGCCGCCACTCAGGACCTGACCCTGCACGCCGGTGTTGGTTATGCCGTGGCCGACAAGGAAATGGCTGGCTACGAAGATGATTACGGCTTTGAGTATAATGCCGGTGCTGCCTACAAGCTCGTTGACAACTTGATCTATGCCGTTCATCTTGGTTACCTTGATACCGGTGATTTCTTCAAGTTGGGTACAACATATAAAGATGTAAACAGCATTTTCCTGGCCAGCCATCATCTGACCATGAGCTTCTAATTCGCCACGCCATTATGGCAAGCGTATAAAAAGCAGTAAGCTAAGCCCCTGTCGTTCATGCGACAGGGGCTTTTTTTTTATTTTTCATAGTCTCCTGCGCCCAACTCTGGCTGAAGCCAGACCTACATCTAATCCGCATCCAGTGTAGGCCGGGCTTCAGCCAGAGTTGATGTTATTTTAGCCCAATTAGCACTTTTTTCGGACATTCTCGTTCAAACCTCTATGCAATTCATGACGCCCCCCTCCCCCAGCGACAACATGCACCTTTTTCTTACCACCGGGACCAACCTCCTCCAGGCCAGGCGACAGGCCACCTCTTTCATGGACACCACCCGGCTTGTTATTTATCAGTCCATCTCCATCAACGATGAGGAAATCAACCCGGGAACCCATACGCATTTCTGGAAAGAAATGGAGAGTGGGATTGCGGCCAACCATCTCTTCTGCCGCACCCTCCTCAACGAACTGCAAGATACCGGCATGAAGAGACTTGAAGATCTGCTGACTATTGAACCAGGATATCCCAGCAAACTGCTGCACATCCTGACCCATATGCTGGATGGTTTTTTCGGAACAGATTCAGTTTTTTACAACCTGGTAGAGGACAGCCACTGGCTCAGCGAACCCCTGCGGGCCGCAATCCAACAAAAGCCCGAAAACTACTGGCTGGTGCCGGTACGGCATGGAGAGGTGACAAGTTCACTGCTGCATGGGGAACAGGGGATGAGACAGGAAAAAGAGTAAAAATATGACAACGGGATAAAGCAATCCCGCAATGAATCCGCCCCTACGGCGGCGCATGAGAATCAGGGACGATTGGGCACGGTATAAACTAACCCCGATAAACAAGATTGTTCTGCTATCTGTTATTTTGTCCCCTGCCTCCTGCATTGGGTTGCTGGAGTATAATCCTGCCAGGCCGGATCGCTGTATGCGCTATGACACTCTACACAAAGGCCAACCCGCAGGATCTTGCGCAGCTCCTCACCGTTGAAGGGACGTAAATCCGCTCGCGATCCATGCTGAAGCTGCTGACCGTCAATGGTGACAAAGGCATCTAAACCCACCGTCTTACCGGCGAAGGTATCAATGCCCTGATCCAGGGGCGCAAATGTCCATTTTCCGTCCTTTTCCGTCACCGTCCCCTCACCTAAGCCTACAACCTTGGTTGAGGTATGGCAATCGGCACAGCTTCTCCCCTTGGCCTGCGTGGTATGGGGATTGATCGCGGCCATGGTAAAGCGGTTAAAACCGCCATCCACCTGACCCTTTTCATCCACCAAGGTCACGATATCCTGACAGCCGGGGGTGACAATCACCACCTCATCTTTCCATACCGCCAGCATCGGCTTTTCGTAGCGGATATACGAACGTCCCTCCTCCCACATCCCCGGAGTCTCTTTCAAGGTCAACTTGTCGAGATGGGTCTGGGCAGCATCGCGCTTGGCATGACAGCCATAACACTGCGGCACCCAAGTGGAATGGCAGGCCTCGCAACTGACCCGTTTGTGGCCGCTGAAATCACAGACCCCATTTTTAGGTGGCCGTAAGGGATGAATCTTCTCACTCACCTTACCGGTCAACTGGTATTGCCCTGTTCCCTCTATGGAGGCGATATTCTTTACCGATTCCCCCTTGCTGGTCTTGCCGGGAGTAGCAGAATGACACATCGCGCAGGAGATCTCCAGCTGCTCCTCGTAATGGGCATAACTCACCCCATCGCCCATGATCTCGTTGCGGGTATGGCAATCAATACAGGCCAGCCCTTTTTTATGATGCACGTCCTCGGCAATCTCCAGATAAAAGCGGGCGCCCGGCAATTGTTTGGCGCTCACCCCCCCCTTCTCATAAGGTGTCCCATAGCCCTCCGACTCGAAGACCCCGGTATATGAGATACCAATGCGGCCGGAACGATTATGACAACGGATGCAGTTTACATCCTGCACCTTTTTGATCACCAAGGGGTGAACCTTGGCCTTCTCGCTCTTGGCGGCATCGTCAAACTCCGTCACCCCTTTACGAACCGTGCCTTCTGGCATGACAAAATGACAGGCCGAACAGCCGCCCCCTTTTTCATTAAAAAAATCAGGGGCCCCGGGCAGATCATTTTTCTGTTTCCACAGATGACAAGTAGCGCAGAGCTTGCGATAATAATCAAGGGCCAAAGAGTTCTCGTGGCCGGTCAGCAATTTTTCCACGGTCAGATCCGTATTCTGGCCAGCAGACTCCCCCCAGTAAAAAAGCAGGGTCCCGATAATTCCCCGGTTGGTGGCCATCAGTGAATTTTTGACCTTTTTAACATCAATGGGATGACAGCCTTCTACCCCGCAGGTCTTCTCAACCACCCGCAGATCGCCGGGATTAATGACGATCCCGGCATGGGCCTTGGTCTTGTCAAGGGCCATAGCATCCCCAAGATGGCAGGAGGCACAGCCGATCACCCGGGGGTCATGGGCCGGATCGAGTTTTTCGTCCTTGTGACAGAAGAGACACATGTCAATGCGGCCGCTGGTGGTCATATAGACCCGATCGGCGCGCTTGGTGCGGATCTCCCGAATCACCAGCAGGGCAACCGCCGCCACGATCAGGAGCAGGGCAAACTGTTGCCACAACCGCGAGAGTTTGCGCCGCGCGCCTTTTTCTTCTACCAGAGCCATTATAAATTACGAATTATGAATTATGAATTACGAATTATGAATTATGAATTATGAATTATGAATTATGAATTATGAATGAGGCATTATTGGCTTTTTAATTCGTAATTCGTAATTCGTAATTTCTGTTGTTATTCCTGATAATTCTGGACATTGGGATAACGCCTCCCATACCCAAAGGCCTTGCTGGTCACCCTCAAGCCCATGGGCGCCTGCTTCCGCTTATACTCATTGAGGCGGATCCGTCGCAGGACATCACGCACCACCAGCTCATCAAATCCCGCCGCCACCAAGGCCTCACGCCCAGCTCCCTGCTCCAGATGCAGCTCCAGGATCTGATCGAGAATCGCATAGGGCGGCAGATCATCCTGATCACACTGATTGGCCTTAAGTTCAGCGGTAGGGGCCTTGCTCAAGCTTCGCTCAGGGATCCGCTCCTGATCACGATTCACATACCGGGCCAATTCATACACCATCTGCTTGGGGACATCCGAGATCACGGCCAGACCGCCGCTCATGTCACCATACAAGGTGCAGTAGCCGACCGCCATCTCACTTTTATTGCCGGTTGACAAGAGCAGATGGCCAAACTTATTCGACAGGGCCATGAGCAGGATACCACGGATCCGGGCCTGAAGATTCTGTTCGGTGAGGTCTTCATCACGACCGGCAAAGAGAGGGTGCAGGGTTTCCTGAAAGGCGGAAAACAAAGGAGTGATAGGAATAACCTGAAAGCGGCACCCAAGATTTTCGGCCAGAAGACGGGCATCTTCCAAGGAATCATTAGAGCTGTAAGGCGAGGGCAGGGCAACCCCCAGCACATTTGCACCACCCAGGGCAGCAGCAGCAATGGCGGCGGTCAGGGCAGAATCAATGCCGCCGGAGAGACCAAGGACTACGGAGCGAAATCCACATTTTCCCACATAGTCCCGCACCCCCATGACCAGACTCGCATAGACGGCAGCGACCGGCTCCTCCAACACTGGGCCGTGCATCTCGCCACCCCAGCTCTCGGTGTCAACGACCACCATGTCCGGGGCAAACCCAAGGCATTTGGCAACAATCTCAGCACACCCATTCATGGCCAGACTACAGCCATCAAAGAGCAGGGAGTCCTGCCCCCCGACCTGATTCACATACAACAACGGGACTTGATAACGGGAACAGAGAGAGGAAAAGATGGCGTAACGAGTGGCCTCCTTGTCCCGCTGAAAGGGAGAGGCCGAGATATTGATCAGGCAATCAATCCGGCGCCCTTGTTGGCAGGCCATGGCAAAAAGTGCGGCCACCGGATCACAATGATAACATCCCGCAACCTGATGCCAGATGTCCTCACATACGGTGATCCCAAAGGTCATCGCCCCCAACTGATAGGGTGTCGCCGCAGGTCCCGGCTCAAAGTAACGGGTCTCATCAAAGACATCATAGGAGGGAAGGAGCTGCTTGCGCACCCGATGAACGATCTTGCCGCACTCGGCCACGACCACCGAATTATACAAGGGCTTACCCTGCTCGCTACTCCCCTGCCGCTGCTCCAGACAGCCGAACATCACCGCTATGGGAGGCAGATCGCAGAGCAGTTGGGCCACCGCCCGGTCATGGTCGTCCAGGAATGCTTGCCGCTCCAACAAGTCCTGGGGCGGATAACCGGAGACCACCAGCTCGGAGAAAATCGCCAGCTCGCAGCCTTGGGCCATGGCCTGCCCAGCACCAAGCACGATAGCCTGGCAGTTGGCCGCAAAATCACCAATCACCGGATTGATCTGCACCAGTCCAATTTTCATAACAGCAATTTCAAGTGGAAACCATGACGTCTCAGCCGACTTAAACAAGATAGCCATCTCAATGGCCAAAACGGCATACGAAGCCGTAACGAAAGAGGGAAAAAAAGAGAGGTTCTTGCGCAACGGCTCTTCAACCCATCCATTACCAAGGACAACTCAGCACCTACCACTCCACTCATTCTAAGTTGCATTCAATTCAAGACCAAGAAGACAAGCGAGCGGCGACGAAGCAGTACGGGCAGAACGGTGAGGAGCCGCGCAGTGCAGTCGACGAAGGTATTGATTTGAATGTGATTTAGAATCACAACTCTATCACCTGTCCCTCGCTGGCAAAGAAAACCTCGGTATCCCCATACCGGCCAGGCTCACAATAGGTGTTAGCCATCTCATCTATCTGCTGATCAGTTCGATCTGGATCATGGTGGAACAGGGCCAGCTTTTTCACCCCGGCCCGATTGGCGGCAGCAATGGCATACTCACAACTGGAATGGCCCCAGCCAACGCGGGTCTTCATCTCCGCCTCGGTATATTGACTGTCATGGACCAACAGATCGGCCCCGGCAAAAAAGGCCTCCATGGCCAGGTTCTGTTCTCGGGCCACTTCCTCGCCTTCCACTGCCATCGCCTCATCATAATCAGGATGCTGAGGATCAGTAATAAACAGATTGCGGAACGGTTCAAAATCATAACAGGTGCAGAAGGACTTTCCTTGCCAATCAAAACGATAGCCCAGGGCAGTGATAGGATGATTCAGATACTTGGTGGTCACAATCAGCCCTTCTCCATAATCTCGGCCGGTATCCTCTCGCAGTCGGACATACTCGATTTTTGATTGGAGTTGCCCCATATTAACCGGGAAATAGCGATATTGCATCTGCCCGCCCACAACCTCCTCCAAAGGTTCTTCCTCATAGGTAACAGGCCCATAGACCTTCAACTGGGTACCGGGCACATAGATAGGAACAAAATAGGGGAAACCCATGATATGATCCCAATGGGTATGCGAGAGAAAGATCTCGGCCTTGATCGGTCCCTTAGGCAGGTCATGCTGCATCAAATAATTTCCCAGCGTCCTGATACCCGAACCGGCATCAATAATCACCAACCGCTCATCAGTGCCAATCCGCAACTCGATACAGGCCCCATTTCCTCCATATTTCTGGGTCAGAGGCCCAGGGCAGGGGATCGAGCCCCGCACTCCCCAAAATTGCACCTTCATATTCTCTTATACCTGTAAGCCGCTGTAGTTGAAATAAAACGTCATAATCATAGGAATGGCAGAACGGAAGACGGAAGAAGGAGCCGTAACAAAATAAACAAGAATACACGGATTACTAACGTCCCTTTGTATATCTCTGCCAGAGGCCACTCAAAGGAACAGCCGGAAAAAATTGGCTGTTCCTTTGAACCGGCATAAGGAGCCGTAACAAAAAAAGCACAAAAGCACTGCTTATTTCGTAACGGCTCCTAAAAAAACCTGGGCCTTCAGGATCTCATCCTCTACCGTCCGGCCGATAATACTGAGATCCTGCCAATCCAGACCGGCCAATTCCAGCAAGGCCTCTGCGTTCGTATATTCAGGGAAAGGATCCCCGGCATACCCGATATCATGGATATTGATATACATATTCGCCAGGGCCACAATTGCCACCTTGACCCGATCATCGTGACTCAAGCCCGCAGCCTTCGGGGCATCAATCGGCGTATCAAAATCATGATGACAGCAGATGCAATTGGACATGACCCCGGTTAACCTCCATTTCGCGGCGATCAACCCCCCGACCTCTTGGTGATCAACGCCAAGAAGCTCACGCTCAACCACCACTAATGGTCGCTGTTCCTGACGGGCAACAGACAAGACATGAATATACTCATCACCAAACGGAACCTTGCCCAGATCGTGCAGCAGACCAGCTATAAAATACTCTTCCCGCTCTTGGACCGGGACCCCAATTGTCGCGGCCAACAATTTGGCACTGACCCCCACCCCAATGGAATGAGCCCAGAACTTGGCAGTTGGCAATGCCCTCGATTTATTGCTACTGGAAACAGACTGGATAATGGCCGTACTGAGGGCCATATTCTTGACCGTATTCATCCCCAGCATGGTGATCGCCCGGGTAAGAGACGTGACCTTACTCATCAAGGAATAATAGGCCGAATTGATAAGCTTCAACACCTGACCGGTCAAGACAGGGTCAAGAGAGATGACCCTGTTCAGCTCGTTAGGCGAGGCATCAATGCGACTGCAGATCTCCAGAACCTTGCCCACTGTTGTTGACAGGCTGGGCATCTTCTGGATGAATCTTTCTATCTTCTTTCGCTGATTTTCCCTATCGAGATCCACGCCGGACGACCTTCTGGAAAGACTTTAGGGGCCGTTAGAAAACAACCATTACATTTTTATCCATTTTGTTACGGCCCCTTATGCCGTTCAAGATATTTCAATGTTCCAGTTATTTTTTGACAACGGCTGAGGAGCCGTCACGAACACCCAAGTGCCATGTTATGTATTTTCAACGGCTTAATATCAAAGAATTAAACTGCTTTCGCCCTTCTTCGTAACATCCTCTAAAAATTTTATTGTATCTAAAGTCAGGCCAGAGGTCAAGAAATCATCAGGTGGTGCAGATAAAAGAATGCACTTCTCCCTGGAATCAACAGCCATGTTTCGTCAAAAAGTCACGCACCATCTCCTCCATTACCTCTAATGGCTTCCGGCCGGTTTCATGGACAATAATCCAGGAACAGCGCTGATAGGCGATATAAAGCTCAGGCGGAATCTGAAGCTTCAAGTCAACCAGGGAAGACGAATCTCCTTGCTCCAGAAACTCCTTGTCGTGTTTATTCTCTTGCATCCGAAGCAGATTCCCCCTGTTCCGCCTGATGAAAACGCACGGCCTCAGCATAGGTCATACTGGTGCCGCCAAAGATATCAAGGGCACTACCCACTGTCGCGTCCAAACGGCCCTGCCCCAGATTACGAATCAGCTCCAGATCAGCAAGATTACGCACCCCTCCGGCATAGGTGACAGGGATTGGAGACCAGTCCGCAAGCTTGACAATCAACTCCTGCTCCACCCCCTGACACTGGCCTTCCACATCAGCGGCATGAACAAGAAACTCGGCACAGGACTGGGAAAAATGGGCCAGCACCTGTTCACTGATCACGACTTGCGTGAAACATTGCCACCTATCGGTAACGATATAATAGCGATCCCCCTGCCTTCGACAGCTCAGATCCAGCACCAACCGCTCCTTTCCTATCGCTCGCACCAAACCTTGCAGCCGATCTTCATCAACCATACCATCTCGAAAGACATAGGAGGTCACGATAACATGCGAGGCCCCATGGTCGAGCCAGTAGCCACCGTTCTCAGGAGTTACACCCCCGCCAATCTGCATCCCGTCAGGCCAGGCGGTAAGGGCATCCAAGGCCGCCGCCTCATTACCAGGCCCCAGCTTGATGATATGGCCGCCGGTAAGATTATCCCGCCGGTAGAGTTCGGCAAACCAGGAGGCCGAGTGGGTTGCCGTAAAATTAGTCTGCAGGTGTTCAGGATGGGCATCATTCAAGGTAGAACCGACTATCTGTTTTACCTTTCCGTCATGCAGATCAATACAAGGTCGAAATTTCATAGTTTTTCTCAAGTATTTTCCGAGTCTCTATGCTCTGTTTTCACTACAAAAAAAAACGGGCACCTCCTGCTGGAGATACCCGTTTCGCGCCCTGCGGCCCTGACCATGCTCGACTCGACCCTTTTTACGGGACCGCCTTGTGCCTATGCCTTCTGAATCAGCATCGTTGAGGCATCAAGGATCAGCGAGGTGCCGGGATCCATCGCACAGCAGGAACATTTCAGGATCTTGAGCTCAATGGCCTGCTCTTTGGGAGAAATCAGCAGGGCCACATCAAAGAGATCGTCAACCTCGTGACAAGGGGCCGGCAGCCCGGCCGCACTCTTGCGCTCGTCATCATGATGGGTCGTGGCCGAAAACCAGATCATCTTCAAGCCATGCTTCACCATGAATTCTTTGAACTCCTGAAGGGCATCATGGGTCCCGGTTTGAAAGTCATACCCATCAATAATCAGACACACCGGCTTATAAATATTCTGTTGCACCAGGTCATCTAATCTTTCCTCCAGCTTGGACTGACTAAACGCACTTTCCTTGAAGGTCATGATCATCCGATTGTGCATGAGCTCGGTAACCGTTTCCTGAAAGTTATCGTTCTTCTCTCCTGCCGCCATCAAGGCCAGGATGTCATCATACCAAGCCTTGGTTTTGTCAACGCTCTCACCAATGGAGACGTGGAGCACCTTATCACCCCAGAGCATCGAATCAAGGGCAATCTGCACCAGAATCGCGGTCTTGCCCAGACCAGCCCGGGCCATGACCAGCCCCATACCCGCGCCCTTCTCCTGAACCTTTTTTTCAAGTCCCAGAACACGCAACGGATTATTCATTATCAAGTTTTTCTTTCCCATGGCCGTGTACCTCTTTTTATTTATTCATTTTAGGAGCCGTGACGAAACAAACAGCCAATTTTTTCCGACTGTTTCTTTAAGTGACGTCTGGCAGATAACAGACCAGGAGCTGTTACCAAATACATCTTTGCGGAGACAAAAACTATGCGTTCTTCTTCTCGGCCTGATATTTCTTGATCAACTCGTCATTCACCAACTTGGGTACCTGCTTGAAGGCGGAAAACTCCATGGTGAATTCGGCCTTGCCCTGGGTCAGAGAACGAAGGACAGTGGAATATCCAAACATCTCTGAGAGGGGCACGTCGGCCTCAACCACAGTATATTGACCCTCTTCCATGGTGCCGATAATCATACCGCGCCGCTGGTTGATGCTGCCCATGATGGAGCCCTGGAATTCTGTGGGGCCCTCCACCGACACCTTCATGATCGGCTCCATAATCACCGGTTTGGCCTTCATATACCCTTCCTTGAAGGCGCCAATAGCGGCCAACTGGAAGGCCACATCCGAAGAATCCACGTTATGATAAGCGCCATCGTTGATCACGCATCGGACCCCTGTGACCGCAGAGCCGCAGAGTGAACCCTTGACCAGACTCTTCTGAAAGCCTTTGTCGCAGGAAGAAATAAACTCGCGGGGGATAACGCCGCCGACGATGGAATCGACAAACTCATAATCACCACCCTCTTCTATGGGCTCCATATAGCCGCCAACCCGTCCGAACTGGCCGGAACCACCGGTCTGTTTCTTGTGGGTATAATTAAACTCGGCCCGAGCAGTGATGGTCTCACGATAGGCCACCTGGGGCGCACCTACCGTCACCTCGGCGTTATATTCACGCTTCATCCGCTCCACATACACTTCCAGATGCAACTCACCCATACCAGAGATAATGGTCTCGCCGGTCTCATGATCGACAAAGGTCTTGAAGGTTGGATCTTCTTTGGTAAAGCGATTCAGGGCCTTGGACATGTTGATCTGGGCCTTGTTGTCTACCGGAATAATAGCCAGGGAGATTACCGGCTCGGGGATATGCATGGAACTCATGGAGCAGGAGATCTCACCGGAAGAAAAGGTATCACCGGAGGCACAGTCGACCCCAAAGAGGGCGACGATATCGCCCGAGCCACAGAATTCAATATCCTCCATCTCATCCGAATGCATCCGGCAGAGACGACCGATCTTCACCTTCTTGCCGGTCCGGCTGTTAAAAACCGTATCGCCCTTGGTGACCTTACCCTGATAGGTGCGCACATAGGTCAACTGCCCGTAGCGGCCATCTTCGAGCTTGAAGGCCAGCATGATCAGGGGATCAGCGGGATCATTGGAGACAGGAAACTCCTTTTCCTCATTATTGAGATCAAGGGCCATATTCTCAACATCGGTAGGACAAGGCAGGTAGGCGTTAACGCCGTCAAGCATGGGCTGCACCGCCTTGTTCTTGTAGGCGGAGCCAACAAAAACGGGGGTGAACTCCAGGGACAGCGTCCCTTTACGCACTGCCGCCCGGATCAGGTCCGGATCGATGTCGCCTTCCTCCAGCATCACTTCCATCAGCTCATCAGAGAACATGGAAACCGCTTCCAGCAGTTCCTCCCGCTTTTCTTGAGCCTTGTCCTGCAGGGCCGCAGGGATCACGTCCTCGCGCACAACCTCGCCATTGTCGCCATCAAAATAGAGGGCCTTCATGGTAACCAGATCAACCACCCCTAACAGATCATTTTCCAGACCGATGGGCACTTGGATCATATGGGCATTCAAGCCCAGCTTCTCCCGCAACTGGGCGGTCACCCGCTCGGGATTGGCTCCGGTACGGTCACACTTATTGATAAAGGCAATGCGGGGAACCTTGTAGCGGGTCATCTGCCGGTTAACGGTGATCGACTGCGACTGCACGCCACCTACCGAGCAGAGCACCAGCACTGCGCCATCAAGAACGCGCAGGGCCCGCTCAACCTCAATGGTAAAGTCCA
>DDWW01000006.1 GCA_002347085.1 Desulfobulbaceae bacterium UBA2276
CGCCTGGCAGCCCTGACCCCGGATATCTTTGTTTAGAGGACGTTGCCGAAAAGAGTAAAAAGGGCCTTGCTCTTTTCAGCAACGGCCTCTAAAAAGGTGCTGAGGCAAAAACAGTATGCCCCAACCTAACATCTTCGAGTTTCAACTTTCAACTTTTAACTTTCATGTGCGGAACTGTGGCGAAATGGACAGCCATAGAATGGCTATTTTGTTACGGCTTCTTATGCTGGTAACATCATCTCAATATCATGGCTATTTCTGAACGATGGCACAAAGTATGCCTTGAAAAAAGCAGAGACGATGTTGTACACTGAAAAATAAAAAATATGCTTGGAGAATCAAGGATTCTTCGACGATTCGTCGTTGACTGACCTGCCTCCTGTTCTCTTTTCCCTGTCCCTCTCTGTCGCCTGCTTATGCTTGAACTCTTCAAATTACTGCGCTGGCAGGATATCCTGGATATCCTGGTGGTCTCCTTTATCATCCATCAACTTATCCTGATCATCAAGGGCACCCGTTCGGTGCAGATGATCCTGGGTCTGGTGATACTCAGTGCGATCTATTTTATGTCCATCGCTCTGGATATGGCGGCCTTGCAGTGGTTGCTTAATACCTTCCTCAGTTCTCTGCTGCTGATTGTGGTGATTGTCTTTCAACATGATATTCGCCGGGCCTTGACTCAGGTGGGGAAATCACCTTTTCAGAAAGGCATGGACATGGCAGAAAAGGATCTGGATGAAATTGTCAGGGCGGTCTTTTATTTAGCCAAGCGCCGGATCGGGGCCCTGATAGTTCTTGAACGGGAGACTGGGTTGCGTGATTTCGTGGAATCTGGTTCTGAACTCGATGCCAGTTTGAGCAAAGAGCTGTTGATCTCTATTTTTATGCCTGTTTCCCCTCTGCATGATGGTGGGGTGATCATCCAAAAAGGGCGGATTCAGACCGCCGGTTGTATCTTGCCCCTGACGAAGAACCCCTATATCAATAAACGATTTGGCACCCGGCATCGGGCGGCAATTGGTCTGTCGGAAGAGACGGATGCCGTGGTTGTCGTAGTCTCGGAAGAGACCCAGGAGGTCTCATTAGTGCAGCACGGAGCCCTGACACTTATGACGGATGATATGACCCTGACCAAGGGGCTCCATGCTATTTTTGTGGCAAAAGAAGTGCAGGCGCAAACCTGGAAGAGTTGGGTGGGACGATCATGAAAAGGTTTAACCAGTTGAACAAATCATTGTATGCCCTTGATTTTAAGCGTTTTCAGGAGCTATGGCCCAAGGACTGGACCCTGCGTTTTATCTCCTTGGCCTTGGCCGTGGGCCTCTGGTATTTTGTCGGTGGTGATGACACCGTTGACAAAAACGTTCTGGTGCCTCTTGAGGTGATCAATCTGCCCCGGGATCTGGTTATTTCCAATCAGTTCAAGCGGGAGATTGAGGTGACGATCAGTGGGCCGCGCAGTCAGGTCTTGGGCATAGAAAAGGGTGATATCACCCGGCAGGTCGATCTCGCTCAGGCCGTTGCCGGCACCATGGTCATAAAAAACGAAAACCATTTGATCTCGGTGCCACGAGGGATAAAGGTCCTGCGCACCCAGCCTGATTCGCTGATCTTTTCCATGGATAAACTGATTCAGAAACAGCTCGCGGTAAAGCCGACAACCAAAGGAAATCTGGCTGCTCATTATGTCTTGCAGGAAGTCAGGATGAAACCGGAGACCATCTCCATCACCGGGCCTCAGGCGGTATTGACGCAGTTAAACGCCTTGCAGACCCAGGTGATTGATATCAGCGGCATGAACCAATCAATGCAGTTGCAGGTGCCCCTGGATCTGAGTCCGGCCCTTCTCGAGTTGATCGGTGAAACCTCGGTTACCGCCGACCTGGTCATTGTCGAGGAAACCGTGGAGAAGCGGATTCCGGGGCTGCCGATTGAGATGAATAACCACGGTGGAGCGCGGCAGATTACCCCCTCCACGGTGACGGTGACCGCCCTCTTGCCTCGGGGCTTGACTCGCGAGAACAAAGACCTGCAATCCCTGTTCAAAGCGATTGCGGTCGATGATGGCGAGGCCGGGCAGATGACGGTACGGGTGATGCTCCGGGAAAATCACTCGGATCGTATCCAGATTGTCAAGGTTGAACCCCTGGTGGTAAGCTATAGTGAGAAAACACCGGAGCTGCCGTCTGCGTCGTCTGTTCCAAATCCTGACGAGAAGAATAGAAAGAAATAGGCCAGCCCGTGAGGGCTTATAAAAAAGGACGAGAAGGTGAGTATGAAGAAATTATTTGGAACCGACGGCATTCGCGGAGTGGCCAACATCTACCCCATGACTACCGAGATAGCAATGCAGGTGGGCCGGGCCATTGCCTTTCAGGTCAAGCATCGGGCCAAGGGCCACCGGATTGTGATCGGCAAGGATACCCGTCTTTCCGGCTATATGCTTGAGAATGCCCTGGCCGCCGGTATCTGTTCCATGGGTGTCGATGTGCTGCTCGTTGGCCCCCTGCCCACGCCCGGTATCGCCTTTATCACTACCTCGATGCGCGCTGATGCCGGCGTGGTGATTTCGGCCTCCCATAATCCTTTTCAGGACAACGGAATCAAGATCTTTTCCAGCGATGGCTTCAAACTCTCGGATGAATACGAGGCCGATATCGAAGAGCTGATCTTTTCCCAGAAGATGGCGGCCCTCAGACCAGTGGCCGATGAGGTGGGTCGGGCTCGACGGATTGAGGATGCCAAGGGACGCTATATTGTCTTTCTCAAAAACACCTTTCCCCAAAAATTTACCCTTGATGATTTCCATATCGTCCTTGATTGCGCCCACGGCGCGACTTACGGCGTGGCTCCCCATGTCTTTGAAGAGTTGGGGGCAAAGGTCACCACCTTCGGGGCGAATCCCGATGGCAAAAATATTAACAAGGATTGCGGGGCCTTACATCCACAACACATGGCCGAGGTGGTGCGCCAGACCGGCGCCGATATTGGCATAGCGCTTGATGGCGATGGCGACCGGCTCATAGTTGCCGATGAAAAGGGGCGGATAATTGACGGCGATCATGTCATGGCCATCTGTGCCGCCGAGATGATGAAGCAGCGGAAGCTGAAGAAGAAAACCCTGGTGGCGACTGTAATGTCAAATATGGGACTGGAAGTGGCCATGCAGAAGATGGGTGGACGGATGGTGCGCACCAAGGTTGGTGACCGCTATGTGGTTGAAGAGATGCGTAAAAACGGGTATTCCTTTGGCGGTGAGCAGTCCGGCCATCTGGTTTTTCTCGATCACATCACCACAGGGGACGGTAACCTTGCGGCCCTGCAACTGCTTGCCATCATGAAAAAACAACGCAAGCCCCTGTCCGAACTGGCCACGGTCATGGAGAGCTTTCCGCAAGTGCTGAAAAATGTCCGCACCTCTTCGCAGATTGATGTGCATCATATCCCTGATTTTGCCGCCACCGTCCACAAGATGGAGCAAAAATTGGGAGACACCGGACGCATCCTGGTACGGCCATCCGGTACCGAGTCGTTGATCAGGGTCATGATTGAAGGCCAGGACATGCCGATGATCCAGGCCATGGCCGAGGAGCTATGCGCTATGGTGAGCAAGGCGGATCTGGGGTAATGCCTGCTTGCGTACTCTATAATCAGTATGCAGCCAGAGGAGAAAAAAAAGATCCTGTTTCATGCTCATCTTTCCGAAACAGCATTATCCCAATAGTTACCTTTACGGCTCACGCTCTGGGTGATGCCATCTTCCTGTAATAGCCGCGATGACCGTCAGAGGCTTGACTGTCTCGATCGGTATGCCTAATCAAGCCTTTATTGGGGTTACGTTGCCCGATGGCCATCACCAAGTCTTTAGCTCTCATGTGCTCGGCCATTGACCAACCGGCCATCTGCTGGGAAGACAGATCAATCACTACAGCCAGGTACAGTCAGCCTTCCTGCGTATGAATATTATTGATGTCGCTGACGGTTGACCTGCCAATCCCGTCCGATTAAATCTGTCTTGAGACGCCGTGCCCCGTAGTTTTCCCTGTTTTTTTATTATCACTTCTGACAAAAGAGAATTAGATGTGGCCATACATTCAGGGCTTCGTACTGAATATAAAAAATGACACACAAGTAATCTTGTGTGTCATTCCAATTTGCATTCAAACAGGTACCTTCATCGGCTGCACTACACGGCTCCTACCGTACTAATCCGTACTGCTTCGTCGCCGCTCGCATGCCTTTTTGGTATCAACTTGAATGCTTTTTGGAATCAGTACCATACTGGTAGCTCTTGACCATCTTACGGTTACCAAAAACCCGAGACTACAAAATCAGTGGTCGGACATACGGAATGTCCTTGTAGCTTTCCTCTCGGGGTGCAGATGTTGCCATGTTCGATCAAGAATATGCAGATAGCTGGTGCAAGATTTATTTAACGCCTATTTTTCCTTTACTTCGATGTTTTCTTTTTATACGATGTTTCATAAACATTCCTATCATGGGTGATTATTATCTACATCTCTTATGGTTGGGGTATACTTTTTCTCATAAAGAGGAAAGAAACGGGAAAGGAGGAAAAAATGATAAGAAGGACGATACTGTTTGTTTTTGCGCTACTTTTGTTTGTGAACAGTGCGTTTGCAGCTGTTAATATCAATAAAGCCGATCAGGCCGCATTGGAAGCTTTACCAGGGATTGGTGCCGCAAAAGCTACAGCTATTATTGAGTATCGCACAAAAAATGGTAATTTCAAAACCAAAGAACAACTGCTTGAGGTAAAAGGAATTGGCCCCAAGATTTTGGAAAGTTTACAGAAAGAGATTGAAATATAGCAAAATTTTCCTATGATAATAGGGGGATGGCTTGACATCTTGACGTTGCAATTAAGAGGATGTCAAGGTGTTAAGCCTGTCCCATTTAGTCCTTAAGAAATCAACCACAGTTACTCACCGCAACAGCACTCATTTCCGCATTTGTTCTATCTCTTACCACGGCAAGATCATTTGAACTGCCAGTGGTGGCGTTAGTCCATCAAATAGATAGTAGACTTTTCCTGACAGTTCTGGATGAACTTGAAATTCCCTTATTCTATTCAACCTTACAATTTTTACGGTAAAATTAGGGACATTTTTGGATCGCTACTTCGAAAAGAGCTACTTATTTCAAGCTTGTCCAGACCGAAAACAATGGCATGAATGACGCACATCGTAACGCGATCCGCCCCGACCATTCGGACCAGAATGTTTCATCGAACTGCTGGAAATTACAGGTGAAGCAAACGTTGAGACCGAAGAATATTGAGCGGCCAAAGGCAGAGAATGGGGTGTGTCCATTTTGCAGTAACACCGGGGCGTAAGTTTCCTAACAACAAGAGAGCAGGTCGTAATGCAAGTGAACCCTGAGTAGCCTTGTAAGCGAAGTAGAAAAGCCGACCTTGTACAGAAAGGGAAGGCCGTTGGATGAGCACTGGAATAACGGAAGTGGCGCACATCGACTCTCGGGCTCATAGTACCGTTGTTCGTGGGACAACAAAACCCCGGACGAGGGAAGGGGGCCTGCTTTGTTCACGCAACCAAAGAGTGGAGGAGCAGGGGATTCATCTCGTTAACCACCCCAAACAGAATCAGGACGCTGAGGAAGTTTATGACAAGGCCAAGCAAGAACCGGCCTGCCGGTTTTTACACACTCTACGACAAGATTACACGGGAAAACACACTCAGTTATGCCTGGATACTTGTTCGTGCCAACCAAGGGGGTCCCGGTATTGATGGGGGCAGCTTTTTTATCCTCTTTCTACTCTGTTTTTGCTGATTTTATTTGTTTGACAGGTTTTTTCTGCAAGCTCTTCTCTCCGTTCAACGGTAGAGGGCAACGGTAGTGAGGAGGGCATACAGCCCCAGCCAAATAATAATGAAGGTACGGATATGGGGTGAAAATCGGCGGGGTGGTTGCAGGGCGAACAGGGCTATAAGCAGGGTGCTGGGGAAGAGGACTCCGGCCAGCAGGGGAGGGAGGAAGCGGAGCAGTTCCTGGAGGCCGAGGAAAAACCAGGGGCCCTGGATGTGAAAGAGCCCAAGTTTCTCGGGCTCAAAGGGGGCGGCGGGCAGCAGGCAGCATAAGATGATAATAGCGGTCAGCAGCGGGTGAGCTGAGAACGAGGTACGGTAGCGGCGCAGATGCTCCCAGGCCAGAAGGCCCCATCCGATTTCAAGGCCGATAACGTGGTTGATATAGACCCGCTTCATGCCGTCATCGGTGATGGAAAAAAGGACTCCATTCAAACTCTTGCCAATGAAGGGAATGGCGGTGATGATATTTTCGGCGATCAGGCCGGCCGAGGAACCGGTGCTGTCACCTCGCAGGACGTAGCCGGTAAAGAGAATGAGCAGGGCTATGGGCAGGGTGGCGGTCAATCGGAGCCATTGCCATTGACTATAAGTGGTAGCGCGATCAAGGATAGCCCAGAGGTGGACCAGGGAAAACAGAAAAAAGAGTTGGCTGGAATAGAAGTGGAGGGCGCGAAATGAGTCGCCAAAGGGTACCAGTACGTCAAGCGAGCTGGCCGAATAGAGCGGGGTGGCAGGATCGTACTGGAAGGCCACCAGCAGGCCCGAGAGTACCGAGATAAAAAGGGCAATCAGGCTCCATTCACCCCATTTTATCTCGGTTATTTTCTCTTTTATGCGGGTATTCATGGGGTTACGGTCAGTGACTCTTAGATGGTGACAAGGTAGCCGCCTGCGATCCCGAGTTTTTCAACCTTGAACAGAGGAAGGTTTCTTTTGGCGGGCCCGTGTATGACTTCGCCCTGTGGATTAAAGCGGGATTGGTGGCATGGGCATTCGAGGAATCCTACTGTCTCCAGGTAATTAAGCTTGCATCCGAGGTGGGTGCATTTCCTCGATACAGCCCAGGGACCTTGTTTGTCATCAAAGAGGATGAAGTCAGGGCCTATGAAAAAATCGCCAGGGACGAGGGTGCTCTTGACTTCAATCACCCGAGGTTTGACCGGAACCTTAAAGCCAAGAAAACGCAGGATGGGATAGCCAAGGGTCAGCAGGCCCAGGACAAGAAAAAAACGGCGTCGGCTCGGGGGGGTCTGGTAAAGGGGGTGGGAGGCTGGCATGACAGATAAAGGCTTACCTTATTCAGGAGGAAAACGCATCTTTGAGACACTGGTTGACGTGTTCCGGCACCAGTTCGCTGACGTCACCGCCGTGTCTGGCCGCATCCTTGATGATGGAAGAGCTGATAAAGATCCAGCGGAAGGCCGGCATGAGAAAGAGGGTATCCACCTCACGTTCTAATTTTCTATTCATCAGGGCCAGTTGAAATTCGTAATCAAAGTCGGACACCGCCCGCAGCCCGCGAATAATCGCCTTGGCTCCTCGTTGCATGGCGTAGTTGACCAGGAGACCGGAGACGGCGGCGACCTCGACGCGGGACTCGTTTTCGGGGAAGCATTGCTTGATCATCTCGATGCGCTCTTCGATGGTGAACAGCGCGGTCTTGCCGGGATTACTGGCAATGGCAATAATGACGTGGTCAAAGAGATTCAAGGCCCGGTTGATGATGTCGAGGTGGCCCATGGTGATGGGGTCAAAGGTGCCGGGATAGACCGCAAGGGTTGGGGCCTTGGCGAGTGCTTTTGCCTGACTGGTTGTGGCGGTGGTCATGATGGTGTTTCCTTTGGCAGGGCTTGATAAAACCAGAAACCGGCCTCTCCATATTTACGCTGATCAACCAAGCTCAAGCTGGTCAGGTGTGGTGGCAGGGTTTCCTTGGCGCGATCTTCGACGATAAGCAGGGCGTGGGGGTGCAAGAGAGAGCTGGTGTCGAGTGCCTGCAGAAGCTGAAGAGACAGGCCCTGGGAGTAAGGAGGGTCGAGAAAAATCAGATCAAAGCTGGAAGGAAAGTGGCGCTTTCCGGAAAAAAAAGGCAATCCTTTGCGCAGATCGTGTTTGATGAGAAAGGCTGGCCCCGACGCATCTCGAGTGGCAAGGGTAAGGGTATTGTCGGCAAGTTTTTTTTGATGATTTGCGAAGGCATCCATGCAGACCTGAAGGTTCTGGCCTATGAGCTCAAGGGCTGAGGGGTAAAAATCGACAAAACAGATGCTCTTGGCCCCACGGCTCAAGGCCTCACACCCAAAGGCCCCGGTCCCGGCAAAGAGATCAAGAACCGCGGCCCCCTGAACCTGCTCGCCAATGATGGAAAAAAGCGCTTCCCGTGCCCGATCAGATGTCGGACGAATACTGTTGTCTCCGGCTGGCGGGGTAAAGAGTTTTCTGCCTTTGGCGTAGCCGCTTATGATTCGCACTTATAGATATCCTGAAAAAGCGTCTTTAGGGTGCCTTGAAAAATGGTCTTTTCACCCAAACTCGGCGTTATGCTCAAAATTTTATCCTCGGAATATTATCTATATGCCTGCAGTAAAATTTTTCGCATGTCTTGATTTTGTACGAAAATCCACATTTTTCAAGGCACCCTTTAGCTGATGTTATTCCGCCCGATGAAAAGAGTATTCTGTGAATACTCTTTTTTTGATGAGGATGTGAGTATATCCGAATAATGCAGCAAGGGAAATATCCTCAATTAACATGGGCCTATGGATTCTATGCTCGGACGGCGAGACTGTAAACACGCTCACAAGGTACCCTCCAGGGAAGGCAACTATTTATATCTGGCGACAAAGTATTCCGCAATCTGGACGGCATTCAGTGCCGCACCCTTGAGGATATTGTCGGAGACTACCCACATATTGATGCCATTGGCGATGGATTCATCCTCACGAATCCGGCCCACCAGGGTCTCGAACTTACCTTCACAGTCGATGGCCATGGGATAGCGGGAGAGCGTTGGTTCATCGACAAGCTGGACACCGGGGGCGTGGGATAATAGTTCTTTGACCTCGGCCGCGCTGATCTTTTGGCGGGTTTCGATGTTTACAGCCTCGGAGTGTCCATAAAAAACAGGCACCCGCACGGTGGTGGCGGTGATGCCGATGGTGTCGTCTTCAAAGATCTTGCGGGTCTCATTGACCATCTTCATCTCTTCTTTGGTGTAACCATTGTCAAGAAAGCTGTCGATCTGGGGCAGGCAGTTGAAGGCGATCTGGTGAGGATAGACCTTGTGTTCCATGGGCAGGCCTGCCGCATAGGCAAGTACCTGGGCCTTGAGTTCGTCAATGGCCTTGGCGCCGGTGCCGGAGACGGCCTGATAGGTTGAGATTACTAAGCGTTTGATGCCAACCTTGTCGTAGATCGGTTTCAGGGCAACCAGCATCTGGATGGTGGAGCAGTTGGGGTTGGCGATAATGCCCCGCTTGGTATATTGGGCGATGGCATGGGGGTTGACCTCGGGCACCACTAAGGGGACCTCGGGGTCCATGCGGAAGGCGCTGGAGTTATCGATGACAACCGCTCCTGCTGCGGCAGCTGCGGGCGCAAATTCGAGTGAGCGGGCGGCGCCGGCGGAGAAGAGGGCAACGTCAATACCGGTGAAGGCATCCTTGGAGAGGAGTTGCACGGAAATCTCTTGGCCATTAAAGACGATTTTTTTGCCAATTGAGCGTTCGGAGGCTAATAACCTGAGTTCACCCACGGGGAAATTCTTCCGCTGTAAGACGTCAAGCATGGCACCACCAACGGCACCGGTGGCCCCGGCGATGGCAACATTATATTTTTTTTGATTACTGGACATGTTAGATTTTCCTTATAAAAGATCTGATAATTTTTACTGAATACGGAGAATCAGCATAAGTATAGAAACAGCCCCTTTTCCCGCTGGGGGGAGAAGGGGCACGTTGTTGAATCAGGTTTTGTTTGCGGAGCTTGTTCGCAAGGGCTCCTCACATGTTTACGATAAATGATGCTCAGGAGAATCCGAATCCGACACCTTCTTCATCCCGCGAATTCGGGCATAGAGGGCCATGACCGGGCCGGAGGCGATATAGAGGAGGCAGACCACAAAGAGCATGAGATCAGGTTCGGCGGCAATCAATATCGAGAGGAGCAGCATCCCGACCAGGATCTGAAAGGTTTTGACCTTATCAGTTTGTGGTTTTTTGAAACTGAGGTATTTGTGGGTGGAGACCATCAGATACGAGAGTAGATAAACCAGCAGCAACAGGGAAATGTGTTTGACTTCACCGGTGATATCAAGATAGCGGTAAAACAGGACGCTGGTGACGATCATTGCGGCGGCAGCCGGACAAGGCAGACCCACAAAATCTTTACTGGCAGACTTGGTGTCCTGGGAGTTAAAACGGGCCAGACGCAATGAGGTCATGGCCACATAGAGAAAAGCGGCCAACCAGCCATAACGTCCATAGGAATGCAAGGCCCATTGATAGGCCAGAAATCCGGGGGCAACCCCAAAAGAGACCATGTCGCAGAGTGAATCCAGTTCTACCCCGAATTGACTGGTGCTTCTGGTCATCCGTGCTACCCGTCCGTCCAGGGCATCAAAGATGGCCGCGATTAAGATGGCAATGGCCGCAACATCATAATCGCCCTTAACCGCGGCGATCATGGAGTAAAATCCACAAAAGAGACTGGCAATGGTGAACATGCAGGGAAGGGGGTAAAACTTGCTGCTCATTTCTGGTTGATTATCGGGCATGATCGATTCGCTCCTGTGTTGATAGTTTTTAAGAGAATCTCAAGGATACGTTGGAAAAAAGGAATACGTGCTCGGGTATGCGTGTGTGGTTGTTTCCTCTGGTCAGGAAAGATAGCCGAGGACGGTCTCGCCCGCTCTCACCTTCTGGCCAACCGCGATTTCGAGCTGGGTCTGGGTGGGGATGTACAGGTCAACCCGCGAGCCAAAGCGAATCAGGCCAAAGCGCTGGCCGCGCCGTACCTGGTCGTCCGTCTCCAGCCAGCAGACTATCCGCCGGGCGATAAGTCCTGCCACCTGGACAAAGGCCAGGCGGTGGCCACTGGCGCTGCGCAGAATAGTGGCGCAATGCTCGTTGTGCATGGCCCCACGATCGCTATCAGCGGAATAGAATTTTCCCGGGGTATAGATGATTTTCTCCACCGTGCCGCTGACTGGGATCCGATTGACATGGACGTTGAAGACGTTCATGAAGATGGAAATCTTGTACACCTGACCCAGGAGATATTGATCATCAATGATCTTTTCAATCAGGATGACCTTGCCGTCGGCAGGCGAGATCAAGGCATCTTCGCTGATTGGCCCGATGCGTTCCGGGTCGCGGAAAAAACAGATGACAAAAGTGGTGATTGCCAGCGCCGGCACGGCGAGAAGATCGTAGCCCAAGACTGCGATAATCAGGGTGACAAAGGCACTGAAGGCAATAAAGGGGTAGCCTTCCTTGGCAATCGGGATCTGAGGAGATGTCATTTTTTGCTTGCTCTGGCCATGGCGATAGTGCCGGTACGAACGATCTCTTGAATGCCGATGGGCTTGAGGATGTCAATGATGGCCTGGACCTTGGATGCGGAACCCGTTACCTCAACTGCGTAGGATTTGGGGCTGACATCCACGACCTTACCACGGAAGATGTCAATGACCCGCAGGACTTCGGCCCTGGTCTGGGCCTCCGCCTTGACCCTGATGAGTACCATCTCCCGCTCAACATATTCGCTGTCACCAACATCGGTAACCTTGATGACATCAATGAGCTTGTGCAGCTGTTTGGTGATCTGCTCGATAATGGCCTCGTCGCCACGGGTGACCAGCGTCAGGCAGGAGATACTGGGTTCGAGGGTCTCGGCAACGCTGAGGCTTTCAATGTTAAAGCCGCGCCCACTGAACAGGCCGGTGACTCGCGAGAGTACACCCGGCTTATTTTGAAGAAGTACGGAAATTGTATGTTTCATCTGTTTATCCTGTGCGAAATAAGCAAGTATCTCTTTGGAAAGAGAGGGATTAGACTAAAAGCATTTCGGTCGTGGCCTTGCCGGCGGGCACCATGGGGAAGACACATTCTTCACGGGCAATAACAAAGTCCATGATTACGGTGTTGTCTGTGGCCAGCGCCTCTTTGATGACTGCCTCGACCTCGCTCGTTTTGGTGGCCCGTAATCCGACCGCGCCGTAGGCCTTGGCCAGGAGCACAAAGTCGGGGGTGACCTCCATGACTGTCCCGGCATAGCGTTTGTTATAGAAAAGTTCCTGCCATTGCCGCACCATTCCTAAATAATTGTTGTTGAGGATGGCAATCTTGACCGGAGTCTTATATTGCCGCGCCGTGGCTAATTCCTGGATATTCATCTGGATGGAACCGTCGCCTGCAACATCGATAACCGTTTTATCGGGAAATGCCATCTTGGCGCCGATAGCAGCCGGCAGGCCATAGCCCATGGTGCCGAGTCCGCCGGATGTAGCCCATTGGCGCGGTTTGTTGAACTTGTAGAATTGCGCGGCCCACATCTGGTTCTGACCTACCTCGGTGGTGATAATAGCATCGCCGTTTGTGAGTTTGTCCAGCATTTCAACAACATACTGGGGCTTGATGATCTCACCCTCTGAGTGGTAAGACATCGGATGTTTTTTCGTCCATTCGTCGATGGTCGCCCGCCACGGTTCATGGCTGGCCGCCACCTGGTCGCGATTGAAGTCGCTGGCATTATTGAACCAGGTATTCATGGCCGTGAGGGCATGTTTACAGTCGGCGACAATAGGGATATCGACCTTGACATTCTTGCTGATAGAGGTGGGATCGATGTCAATATGGATGATGGTGGCGTGGGGGGCGAAGGCATCCAGGCGGCCGGTGACCCGGTCGTCAAAGCGGGCGCCCACGGCAATCAGGAGGTCGCTGTTGGCCACGGCCATGTTGGCGGCATAACTGCCATGCATGCCGAGCATCCCCATGGACAGCGGATCGCTGCCGGGAAAACCACCCAGGCCCATCAGGGTCATGGTGACCGGAATGTTGAGTTTTCTGGCCAGTTCGGTCAGTTCTTCATTGGCGTTGGAAAGAATGACGCCGCCGCCTACATAGAGTACGGGATTCTTGGCCTTGATAATCTTCTTGCACGCCTTTTCGATCTGGCCGGGATGTGGCTCATAGGTCGGCTGATAGGTCTGCATTCTGATGGGTTTTTTCTCGGTGAAATCAACCATCTTGGCGACAATATCCTTGGGCAGATCCACCAGTACCGGGCCAGGTCGGCCGGTGCGGGCGATGTGGAAGGCCTCACGCAGGGTGGGTACCAGGTCTTTGACGTCTTTGACCAGATAATTATGCTTGGTGCAGGGACGGGTGATACCAACGATATCTACCTCCTGGAAGGCATCATTGCCGATCAAGGGAGTGGGTACCTGACCGGTGAGGATGACCATGGGGATGGAGTCCATATAGGCCGTGGCAATGGCGGTTACGCCATTGGTAGCACCAGGGCCGGAGGTGAGGAGAGCAACCCCGACCTCGCCGGTCACCCGGGCCAGGCCGTCAGCCGCATGGACGGCGCCTTGTTCGTGGCGAACGAGCACATTGGTGATGTCGGAATCCATCAGGGCATCAAAGAGATCAATGACCGCGCCGCCGGGGAAGCCGAAAATGATTTTTACGCCTTCTTCCTGAAGGCAGCGTATAATGGCCTGTGAGCCGCTAATTTTTTCCATGAAGCCTCTTCCTTTCATTTATTGAGGTTTTTCAGAAAACTTGACAATTTTGACAATCTTGCAAAAAAAATCTCTGAACTTCCCTGCTTTTATTCCAGTGAAACGAATATAATTATGTCAAAATAACATGTAAAGAGCCATAAATATATATCTATGAACAGAAATAATGTCAAGAATGAAGGTTGTTGCTGGGAATAATTCCCTGGATGCTCCCTTTGTCGATAAAACATGTGAGCGGGTGGCTGGTAGAGTCTTTGACTTTGCAGGAAAAGATTTGAAAAAGTTGCTTGACAAGGATCGGTGATCGAGTTTAAGTTAGTAACTTAATTATACTCTTGTAAATTTTTGTAAACAATTCTCTCGTTGTGGATTCATAATGACTACTTACTTTTCTCTATCGCTGCTACTCTTAGCTGCTCTTCCAATTTGGGCTGTGGCAGGGATAATGAAATTCTGATTGTTTGAAAATAACCAGTAAATCCCTCAAGGCCGCGGTTCAAAAACCCGGCCTTTTTTATTTGTTGGCTGGGGGGGACGGGCCAAAAAGTATTACACCGTACCATAAAGTCGTCGTTAAAAAATAACTGTAACATGGTAATCCCAAGAACGGCAGTCGTTCTTTATCCATCCCTGGCCTGCGTAAGGGGCCGTAACGAACTGGATAAAAACGTAAGAGTTGTTTTGTAACGGCCCCTAAAAAAGGAGTTTGAAGGTCATGAATCCTGATGCCGTAAAAAAATATCGTCCTTATCCCCGGTTGGACCTGCCAACCCGTACCTGGCCAAGCAAGGCCATTACCAAGGCCCCTGACTGGTGCAGTGTTGATCTGCGTGACGGCAATCAGGCCCTGGTTCAGCCTATGAGCCTGGCTGAGAAGTTGGATTTTTTTCAATTGCTGGTGGATATTGGTTTCAAGGAGATCGAGATCGGGTTTCCCTCGGCCTCGCAGGTGGAATTTGACTTTGCGAGGACGCTTATTGATCAGGGGCTTATCCCCGAAGATGTGACCATTCAGATTCTGACTCCGGCCCGGGAGCATCTCATCAAAAGGAGCTTTGAGGCCTTGAAGGGGGCGAGAAAGGCTATCGTTCATCTTTATAATTCTACCTCCACCCTCCAGCGGCGGGTCGTTTTTCAGATGAATCGGGCCGAGATTATTGCCTTGGCTAAGCAAGGGGCGCGGATGATTCGTGAAGAGGCAATATTGTATCCCGAGACCTCGTTTCGTTATGAATATTCGCCTGAGAGCTTTACCGGCACTGAACTGGACTTTGCCCTCGAGATCTGCGAGGAGGTCATGGGGGTGTGGGAGCCGACCCCTGAGAACAGGGTGATCATCAATCTGCCGGCTACCGTCGAGATGGCGACCCCTAATGTCTATGCCGATCAGATCGAGTGGTTCTGCGGTAACTTGAAGCGCCGGGATTGTGCCATTATCAGCCTGCATGCCCACAATGATCGCGGCTGCGCGGTTGCAGCCACTGAGCTGGCGCTGATGGCCGGTGGTGATCGGGTTGAGGGTACCTTGTTTGGTAACGGGGAGCGGACCGGCAATGTCGATATCATCACCCTGGCCCTGAATATGTTTACGCAAGGGGTGGATCCCGGATTGAATTTCCATGATATCAATCGGGTGATCGATGTCTCCGAGCGGGTGACCCGGATCCCGGTGCATGTCCGTCATCCCTACGCCGGCGAGCTGGTCTATACCGCCTTTTCCGGCTCTCATCAGGATGCCATCAACAAGGGGATGAACGCCTGTGATGCCTCGGAAGACGGGGTCTGGGCCGTTCCCTATCTGCCTATTGACCCCAGGGATGTGGGACGGAGCTATGAATCTATTATCCGCA